>NZ_AKJI01000093.1:0-5713 GCF_000282415.1 Pseudomonas sp. GM60 | reverse complement strand
CCAGCTTGCTGGCGATGGCGATTTCGAAAACGCCATCGTCGGTAAGTCACTTGCGTGGCTTAAAAGGTGGCGTATTCGACATTTAAGTCAAAATATTATTGTCGTAATCTCGATCTCGTTGAAGCCCATTCCCCACTGAGATCACCGCCATGACCATCGTCAAAGCCGCTGCCGTCCAGATCGCACCTGTGCTCTACAGCCGTGAAGGTACTGTAGAAAAGGTCGTCGACAAGATCCGTGAACTCGGCGAGAAAGGCGTGCAGTTCGCCGTTTTCCCGGAAACCATCGTGCCGTACTACCCGTACTTTTCCTTTGTGCAGGCGCCGTTCGAAATGGGTTCCGAGCACTACAAATTGCTCGATCAGGCTGTCGTCGTGCCTTCCGCGACCACCGATGCCATTGGCAAAGCCGCCAAGGACGCCAATATGGTGGTGTCCATCGGCGTCAACGAGCGCGATGGCAGTACCCTGTACAACACGCAATTGCTGTTCGATGCGGACGGCACCCTGATTCAGGCCCGTCGCAAGATTTCACCGACCTATCATGAGCGCATGATCTGGGGCATGGGCGATGGTTCCGGCCTGCGCGCAACCGACAGCGCTGTTGGCCGCATTGGTCAACTGGCCTGCTGGGAACACTACAATCCGCTGGCGCGTTACGCCCTGATCGAAGACGGCGAACAGATTCACGCCTCGATGTACCCCGGTTCGTTCGCCGGTGAGCGGTTCACCCGCCAGATGGAAGTCAGCATCCGCATGCACGCGCTGGAATCGGCGTGCTTCGTGGTGAACTCGACGGCCTGGTTGTACCCGGATCAGCAGGCGCAAATCATGGCTGACACCGGTTGCGGCATTGGTCCGATCTCCGGTGGTTGCTACACAGCGATCATCGATCCGCAAGGTGAAGTCGTCGGCGCACTGACCGAAGGTGAAGGCGAAGTCATTGCCGACATCGACTTGTTCCAGATCGAAGTGCGTAAGCGTCAGATGGATGGGCGCGGCCACTACAGCCGTCCGGAAATCCTCAGCCTGAACATCGACCGCACACCGCATCGCCATGTGCATGAGCGCAACTTGCAGCCGAAGCTGGCCGTCACTGCGCAAGCGGAAGAGGTGTGATCATGAAAGTCATGGTCATCGGAACGCTCAAGCCCTGACCGCCAGGTGATCTTTCTGATGACCGTCGACTCGGTCGCAAAGGCTGACACGTTGCTCAAGGCATTGCCGCTGGGGGGGGCGCCAATGCCGGCCATAAAACTGACCTGAATCAACCCGAATGGCACGGCAATACACAGGGGGATGGCCGTTTGTCATGCGTATGGTTATGCTCGCAACGTTTTGCATTTGCCTATCATTAACAACCACAGTGAAGTCATGAGCCAATCAGAGACGCGTGCGACTGCCCTTGCGCTGTATCCGGAAGATTCCCGCGAGGCCGCGGCGCTGCTCAAACAAGCCATTCCGCTGATGGTTCGTCACAACATTCCACCCAATCCGGTGCATTACGCGCTGTGGTACACCTACAGCAAAGGTCTGGACCCCGAACTCAATCGTCATCTGGACCGGGTGGTCAAAGACTTCGATTGCTTCCCACCGGAATCCGCCACCCGGCTTTTCCGCGACTACATCATTCGCGACGAGCTGGAAGAGGCTCGCGCCGGGCAGCAACAGGCGATCAATCTGGTGGACGACATGCAGCGCGACGTTTCGCGCAGCGTCGAGGGCAATCTCAACTTTCAGAGCAGTCTGGGACGTTGCCTGGAAATGCTCGAGTCGCCCGTCAATGAGCGCTTGCCGGGCATTTTGAGTGAGCTGCAACAAAGCACCCAACTGATGCACAGTCAGCAGGAACAGTTCCTCTCCCAACTGCACTCGGCCCAGAGCGAGATCAAGAGCCTGCGCAGCAAGCTTGAGCGTGCACAACTGGCGGCCACGCTCGATGGCCTGACCGAATTGCTCAACCGTACCGCGTTTACCCGTTTGCTGGAGCAGGCGCTGAGCAGTGAGTCCCAGGGCGTCGCGCTGGTCATGCTGGATATCGACCACTTCAAGCAATTCAATGATCAGTACGGTCACCCGTTGGGCGACCGAGTGCTGCAGCATGTCGGGCAGGTGTTGCGCAGTTCGCTGCCACCCGACGCCACGGCGGCGCGTTACGGTGGTGAAGAGTTCTGCGTGATTCTGCAACACTGCGCCGACCTGGCGAGTGCCGCTGTTTTTGCTGAGCAACTGCGGGTGAAAGTACAATCGTTGCGGATCAAGGCGCGGGTTGATGGCAAGGTGCTCGATACAATCACGGCGTCCTTTGGCGTGGCTTTCGCGCAACCCGGCGAGAATATGGACAGCCTCCTGACCCGTGCCGATGACGCGCTCTACCAGGCCAAGCGTGCTGGGCGGAACCGGGTGCATCGTTAAGCGCTGAAACGCCTTTCAAAGCGCCGGCCCGATCTATTTGCTGCGGGGTTTGTGCATCGTCGTCATCCTAGTCGGCGTTATCGGACTCAAGCGGGTCACGGGAAAACCGAGAAGTTTTGAAATAAGGCAATTTGCTGGCCCCGAAGCCCGAAAGTTACAGACAGAATCACTTTAATTTCAGGTGGTTAGGGCTGGCTTTAAATGCGCAATGTATGGATTAAGCTGATTTCGTTAGGCCTGGCGGGCATCGCCGTCTCCGCCCAGGCCAAAGACCTTCAAGCCAATGACCGGTATATGTGCAGCTGGGGCGCGGGCACTGCAGCCAGAGCCCAGGAACTCAAACTGGCCGGCGTTTCGCTGTACGCCGCCCGCCAGAAATTACAGACCTACAAGTTCAGCAAACCGTGGATGCGCATGACAGCCATGGGTATTACCGAGCAAACCTACGACAGCCCGTCGCGGATCAAACCTGCGGCACTGCGCCAGAGTTTCTACGAAGATTGCGTGCGCTTTAAGTTGGCGCGCAAATGACCGAGTGACCTACAACCCGTCTTCCATCAGCTTCAGATACTCCGGGCTGTCGGAGATCGAATTGTGCCCCACGCCAGGAATAACCTTCAGGGTCGCCACACCTTTGGCGAAATGCCCGTAGAGTTTTTCTGTGCTGGAGGGCGGGATGACTTCATCCTGCCCGGCTGTCAGCAACAGCGTCGGTATCGAGATGTGCCTGGCGTACTTCCACGATTCGAACTTGTCCTGCAGCAGCCACTTAACCGGGAATATCGGGTACTGGCGGACGGCGAGCTCTTCAAGGCTGTTGTAGGGCGTGATCAGGATCAGTCTGGAGGCCGGGCGCTGGCTGGCGAGGCGCGCGGCGACGCCGGATCCCAGGCTGCGGCCGACCACGGCGATGTGGGGATGGGTGTCGTAGACTTTGTCGAACAAAGTCAGGGCATCGCGGGAAATCGCCTCTTCGGAAGGTGAGCCGGTGCTGCCACCGAAGCCCCGGTAGTGCAGCAAGTACAGGGCATGGTCGGGGAATGCCTGGGAAAACACGGGCAGGTTGCGCGAAACGTCCTCGGCATTTCCACCAAAATAGATCAGTGCATTTGGCCCGTCATGCGGTTTGACGGTGACCTGCACCTGCGCGTCCGCCACCGATAGCGTGAGCAGCGTTTCGGGCGCCCCAAGCGCGGCGGGTTGCGGGAAGTAGATCAGGGCACGCTGGAACACGAACAGCGCGACGCAGAGCGCCAGGTACAACGCGGTAACGATGACGACGAGATACATCAGGGTGCGCGACATTCGGCTAACGTGAGTGGGTGGCATTGACTGCTCTGGGCCTGACGACCGCGACGGCTTGATCGCTTTCAGAGTGTAGTTGAATCACGGCGGGCCCCTTGGTGGTGTGGTTTTTGAGGGGGCATATCCATTACCGCAGCAACGGACATGCCCCCAACCGCCCAAACACCAACCAGCCCTCAGTTAGTATCCAGATCCACGTTCTTGGTCTCACGCAGACAGATCATCCCCACCACCAGGCTCACCGCAGTAATCACCACCGGGTACCAAAGCCCATAGAAAATGTCCCCGGTGTACACCACCAACGCGAACGACACCGTCGGCAAGAACCCGCCAAACCAACCGTTGCCGATGTGATACGGCAGGGACATCGAGGTATAGCGAATGCGCGTCGGAAACAGCTCGACCATCAACGCCGCCAGCGGCCCGTAGCACATGGCCGAGATGATGATCAGCGCGACGATCAGCGCCACGATCATCGGTTTGTTGATCAACTGGACGTCGGCTTTTGACGGATACCCGGCCAGGGTCACCGCACCCCGCAGGGCCGCTTCGTCAAAGCCTTCAAGCCTCACGTCACCAACGCTGACCTGTACGCCGCTGCCGGCCGGGGCCGCTTCGCTGCTGTAGGGCAGGCCCTGTTTCACCAGGAAGGTTTTGACCTTGTCGCACGGGCTGTCAAATTTCGCCTTGCCCACCGGATCAAACTGGAAGGTGCAGGTCGCCGGGTCGGCCAGTACGGTAATCGGTGCCTGACGGCTGGCCTGGTCGATCGCCGGGTTGGCGTAATGAGCCAGGGTCTTGAAGATCGGGAAGTACAGCGCGGTGGCCAGCAACAGGCCGATCATCAGCACCGGTTTGCGCCCGACCTTGTCCGACAGCCAACCGAAGAAAATGAAGAACGGCGCGCCGATGATCACGCTGACGATCAGCAGGCTGTTGGCCAGGGCCGGGTCCATTTTCAGGAACTGGGTGAGGAAGAACAGCACGTAGAACTGCGCCGCATAAAACGTCACCGCTTGCCCGGCGTTGATGCTGAACAACGCGATCAGCACGACCTTGAGGTTTTCCCATTTGCCGAAGGAGTCACGCAGTGGCGATTTGCAGAGTTTGCCTTCCTCTTTCATTTTCACGAACGCAGGCGATTCGTGCAGGCTCAGGCGAATCCAGGTCGAGATGCCCAGCAGCACGATGGAAAACAGAAACGGAATCCGCCAGCCCCAGACTTCAAACTGGTCACCGGTGAAGTAGCGGCAACCCAGCACCACGAGCAACGACAGCAGCAGGCCGAGGGTCGCGGTGGACTGAATCCAGCTGGTGTGGAATCCGCGTTTGCCGATGGGCGCGTGTTCGGCGACATAGGTCGCAGCGCCGCCGTACTCACCGCCCAGGGCCAGGCCCTGAAGCATGCGCAGGACCACGAGGATGATTGGCGCGGCGATGCCGATGCTCGCGTAAGTCGGCAGCAACCCGACGCAAAACGTCGCGACCCCCATGAGGACGATGGTGGCGAGGAAGGTGTATTTGCGCCCGATCATGTCTCCCAGCCGCCCGAACACCAGTGCACCGAAGGGCCGCACGATAAAGCCGGCAGCGAACGCCATCAGTGCAAAAATGAACGCGGTGGTGTCGTTGACCCCGGCGAAAAACTGTTTGCTGATCACCGCCGCGAGGGCGCCGTAGAGGAAAAAGTCGTACCACTCGAACACTGTTCCCAGTGACGAAGCGAAGATGACTTTGCGGGTGTCACGGCTGGCATCGGTGCTGCGCGTGATTTCCAGAGATTGAACGTGTTCTGACATATCGGTATCCCTCACAGTGATTGTTTTTGTTGTTCCACTGTCGGCACCAGCCTTGTGGGCGGGTGCCGCTACTGTCCGTGCATCGGGTGACATCGATGTTGATTGATCCGCCGCTATCGCCGGCAAGCCGGCTCCTACAGTTGATCTTTGTCGTTCATATTTCTTGTGCCCTACCTACAACCCTTGTAGGAGCCA
>NZ_AKJI01000092.1:0-31128 GCF_000282415.1 Pseudomonas sp. GM60 | reverse complement strand
CACACCGAGCTCTTGTAGGAGCCAGCTTGCTGGCGATCCAGGCAACGCGGTGTACCAGTAAAGACGCCATCGCCGGCAAGCCAGCTCCTACAGGTGAGTGCGGCGAAATGCAGCCAACACGTGAGTTAGAGCTGTATGAACAAAATGGAATATGAAAGTGAATAAAAGATATTGTTCGGGAATAAAAAATCCCGGTATTGTCCGCTTCACGCCAGCGATAGCACTTCACTGGCACTCGTACTAAACAAGCCGTCGTCGATGACGACCGTGATTTTCGATAAGGACACTGCATGAAAAAGGTTCTGTTGTTCACCGCATTGGCGGCTGCCCTGACCGCGGGCCTGGCCCAGGCTGGCGAGAAACTGGTAGTTGCGGCGACCCCGGTCCCACACGCCGAGATTCTGGAACTGATCAAGCCAACCCTCGCCAAAGAAGGCGTGGACCTGGAAATCAAAGTGTTCACCGACTACGTTCAGCCAAACGTACAGGTTGACCAGAAGCGTCTGGACGCCAACTACTTCCAGACCCTGCCGTACCTGAAAAACTTCAACGAAGGCAAAGGCACCAACCTGGTGACCGTGATCGGCGTTCACGTTGAACCGTTCGGTGGCTACTCGAAGAAGTACAAAAAACTGGCTGACCTGCCAAACGGCGCGACCATCGCTCTGCCGAACGAAGGCAGCAACAGCGGTCGTGCTCTGCTGCTGTTGCAGAAGGCTGGCCTGATCGAGTTGAAAGACCCGAAAAACGCTTTGGCTACTCCGAAAGACATCGCCAAGAACCCGCACAACTTCAAGTTCAAGGAACTGGAATCGGCCATGTTGCCGCGCGTTCTGGACCAGGTTGACCTGGACCTGATCAACACCAACTACGCGCTGGAAGCAGGTCTGAACCCGGCTAAAGATGCGCTGGTGATCGAAGGTGCTGATTCGCCTTACGTGAACTTCCTGGTGGCTCGTCCAGACAACAAGGACAGCGTAGCTATCCAGAAACTGGCCAAGGCGTTGACCAGCCCGGAAGTGAAAGCCTTCATCGCCAAGAAATACAGCGGCGCAGTACTGCCGGCGTTCTGATTGGACGCAGCATCAAACCCCTTCAAGGTTTCGAACGCCGACGGCTAGCAATAGCGTCGGCGTTTTTTATTGCGCGTGCACATTCCAAATGTAGGAGCGAGCCTGCTCACAAAGGCGGCACTCTTGTAGGAGCCAGCTTGCTGGCGATTCAGACAACGCGGTGTATCAGGCCGGACGCCTTCGCGGGCAAGCCTCGCTCCTACAGGGGATAGGCGTGTGCCGAAGGCTTAGGCCGCCCTGGCCTTCAACGCCCTGCGCAACGCCACCAGCAGCTTCACGATGTCTTGCGGATCAAGCCGTTGCGGTACTTTTACGTCAGCCATGTTCTCTTCCTTGTGATGGTTCGGCCGGGAGTCTGGCCAAAAGCTGTGCGTCCTTGGAGGGCTATTCCGAAAAAAAGATCCTTCCTACAGCGAAAAGGAAAATAGTCGTCTTCCCCCTTCTCGGCAAATTCACCGGATAGTTTTTTGCGTGATATCAATATGCTTTAACGGTATTTAAATTCAGGTTCTTATGCCTTTAAAGTCGGTGCCTGCCGGGAGGTTATCCACCGCCCATGGACTGCGCCACCGTCGCTTACCGAGCGGCGTCCAGGATGTTCAATGAATTTCGATTACGCTTTTATCCTCAGCACCCTGCCGGCGTTTCTCAAGGCCGTGGGCGTGACGCTGCAGGTCGGCTTCATCGCCATCGGCACCTCGCTGCTGGTGGCCTTGATCAACGCAACGATCCTGGTGTTCCGCACGCCTTACCTGCAACGCCTGGTCGGGTTGTACGTAGAACTGGCGCGCAACACGCCGCTGCTCATTCAACTGTTCTTCGTGTATTTCGCCTTGCCGGCGCTGGGCATCAAGGTGTCAGGCTTCACGGCGGCGATTATCACCATGACGTTCCTGGGCGGCGCTTACCTCACGGAAGTGCTGCGCGCCGGGGTGGATGCGGTGCCCCAGGCGCAGCTCGAATCCGGTCGCTCCATCGGCTTGTCCCACGGGCAATTGCTGCGCTACGTGATCCTGCCGCAGGCCGGCATCCTCAGCCTGCCGTCGCTGTTCGCCAATTTCATTTTCCTGCTCAAAGAGACCACCGTGGTCTCGGCCGTAGCGGTTCCGGAAATTCTCTACACCACCAAAAGCTACATCGCGCTCTACTACAAAACCTACGAAATGCTCGCCGTGCTGACGCTGATTTGCGTGCTGCTGTTTTTGCCGCTGTCGTTGCTGCTCAGCCGTCTGGAAAGGAGGCTCCAGCATGGCCAGTTCGGGTCTTGAGTTGCTGTGGGTGTCGTTGCCGCAATTGGGCAAGGGCGCTGCGCAAACCCTGTCGATCTCTTTCCTGAGTATCGCCATCAGCACCGTCGGCGGTGTGCTTTACGGCGTTTTGCGTACGCTGAACTCGAAATGGCTGAACGCGATTTTGCGCGTGTATCTGGAGCTGTTCCGGGCGATCCCGGTATTGGTCTGGTTGTACCTGCTGTTTTTCGGTCTGCCGATTTTCTTCGGCCTGAGCATTCCGAGCTTCTGGTGCGCGGTGCTGGTGCTGTCGCTGTGGGGCGCCAGCGAGGTCGGTGAAGTGGTGCGCGGCGCCTTGCATTCGTTGCCACGCGGCCAGCGTGAAGCGGGCCTGTCGATCGGCTTGAACGGCCCGCAACTCTACGGCTACGTGCTGCTGCCCCAGGCGTTGAGACGCATGACCCCGCCGACCATCAACGTCTACACGCGGATCATCAAGACCAGCTCCCTGGCGGTGCTGATCGGCGTGGTGGACGTGATCAAGGTCGGCCAGCAGATCATCGAACGCACCTACGAATCGGTGCTGATCTACGGCGCGCTGTTTCTGTTTTTCTTTTTCATCTGCTACCCGCTCTCGGCCGCCTCGCGCGTGCTGGAGCGGCGCTGGACGCAAGCATGAGCGCATTGATCGAGTTCAAGGGTTTCAACAAGTTTTTCGGCGAGCAACAAGTGCTCGACGGCATCGACCTGAAGGTGAAATCAGGCGAAGTGATCGTCATCCTCGGCCCCAGCGGCTGCGGTAAAAGTACCCTGTTGCGTTGCCTCAACGGGCTCGAAGTTGCGCACAGCGGCAGCCTGACATTTGCCGGCCGAGAGTTGCTGGATAAAGGCACCGACTGGCGCGAAGTGCGCCAGCAGATCGGCATGGTGTTCCAGAGCTATCACCTGTTCCCGCACATGAGCGTGCTCGACAACCTGCTGCTCGGCCCGGTCAAGGTGCAAAAACGCGAACGCCGCGAAGCCCGGGATCAGGCCGAAACCTTGCTGGCGCGCGTGGGCCTCTCGGACAAGCGCGACGCCTTTCCTCGCCAGCTCTCTGGCGGCCAGCAGCAACGCATCGCCATCGTCCGTTCGTTGTGCATGAACCCCAAGGTCATGTTGTTCGATGAAGTCACCGCCGCCCTCGACCCGGAAATGGTCAAGGAAGTGCTGGAAGTCATTCAGGGCCTGGCCCGCGAAGGTATGACGCTGTTGATCGTCACCCACGAAATGGCGTTTGCCCGCGCCGTGGCTGACCGCATCGTGTTCATGGATGCCGGGCGAATCCTTGAGCAAAACCCTCCCGAGATTTTCTTTACGAACCCGCAAACCGCACGAGCGCAGCAGTTCCTGGAGAAGTTCTCCTACGTCGCCGCACTACCCAAAACGACTCAAACAAAGGAACTGGAACTGCCATGAAAACTGCCAAGTCTTCTCTACTGTTACTCCCGTTGCTCGGCCTCGCGTTGCTGGCCGGCTGCAACAAAACCGAAGAACCCGCGAAGCCGAAAGTGGCCAGCGAAAGCACTGCGCCGGCCAGCTACCTGGACAAAATCAAGGCGCGGGACAAGTTGATCGTCGGCGTTTTCACTGACAAACCGCCGTTTGGTTTCGTCAATGAAGCGGGGCGTTACGTTGGGTTCGATACTGACATCGGCCGCCAATTTGCCAAGGATCTGCTCGGCGATGAAAACAAGGTCGAATTCGTCGCGGTGGAACCGGCGAGCCGGATTCCGTTCCTGCAAAGTGACAAGGTCGACCTGATCCTGGCCAACATGACCGTGACCCCGGAGCGCAAGGAAGCGGTGGACTTCACCAATCCAAACCTGAAAGTCGCAGTACAGGCATTGGTGCCACAGGCCAGCGAAGTGAAAAGCCTCGATGACCTGGCGACCCGCACCACCATCGTCACCACCGGCACCACGGCGGATATCTGGCTGACCAAGAATCACCCGGACTGGAAACTGCTGAAGTTCGAGAAAAACTCCGAGTCCCTGCAAGCCCTGGCCAACGGTCGTGGCGATGCGTATGCGCAGGACAATCTGGTGCTGTTCAGCTGGGCCAAGCAGAACCCTGGCTACCGCGTGCTGGATCAGAAACTCGGTGCAGAAGCGCCGATTGCACCGGCGGTGAAGAAGGGCAATATCGAGCTGCGTGACTGGGTGAACGCCGAGTTGGCGAAGCTGGGTGAGGAGAAGTACTTGCTCAAACTGTACGACCAATATGTGCGCAAGGAATTGAGCGATGACACCAAGCCTGAGAGCGTGATTGTCGAGGGTGGGAAGTGGCAGGGGTGATGTTCTGAAAGATGCGTTGATCTTTCGATCGTCTTCGCGAGCAAGCCCGCTCCCACATTAGACCTTGTCCGTTGGGGCAACGCGGTCAACTGTGGGAGCGAGCCTGCTCGCGATTCGGTTGATCGGTCGTCGTTCAATCCGGCCAATACCACGTCGACACACCTAGCAGTTTTGCTAGGTGTACGAACTCCATTTCGGGTGCAAGCTAAGCACTTCACGGGGAGGGTAGCCTGGATGAGCGCGTTAAAATCCACGGTGTGTCGCTACCGCTACGACGCTCTGGATCAGTTGGTTGCCATTGAACGTTCGGGGCAGGAAAGGGTGCAGCGGTTTTACCGACGAGACCATCTGGTGACTGAGCTGCAGAGAACCTCCAGCAAGAGCGTGTTCCAGCACGAAAGCCAATTGTTGGTACTGCAATCGCGTCAGGGCAATGGCATTCACAATCGGATGCTGAGCACTGATCGGCAACGTTCGGTCTTGCACGTCACCGATGCTGCCGGGTCGATACCACAAGTCTATGCGCCGTACGGCAACCGATGGGTTGATAGTGATTCCGGCAGTCTCCTTGGGTTTACCGGCGAAGCAGTTGACCCATTTACCGGTCATTATTTGCTGGGCAAAGGTCATCGAGCGTTCAACCCGGTATTGAGGCGCTTCAATAGCCCGGACCGGCTGAGTCCATTTGCGCGGGGAGGGTTGAATCCGTACGCGTATTGTCTGGGGGATCCGGTGAATTTCAGTGATCCGACGGGACGGGCCGCCGCGAAAGACTGGCAACCATGGCTGTTCGTTGCCTTGTCAGTCCTGAGTCTTGTTTCGAGTGGGGTTGGGCTTTTCTCGGCAAGGCTCTCTATCAAAAGTTCAAAAATCAATGGTAAGCCGGCTTCTGCATCGTTCTCGAAAACAGCCAGGTATGCAGGTATGACGGGGGCTGCGACGGGATTAGCGGGGGCTGTGGCGGGGGTGGCGAGATCCACAGTGTCTGCCACGGATCCGGATAATTCCGCTTTGGATCCTCTGCTCATCGCAATGGCCGTTTTTAGCGCATTGTCCTTTGCGGCTACAGCTACTTCAGTGTCTTACAGCTCTCGTGCTTACAAGATAAACAGAGCTGAAGCCGTGATATTTGCCCACAGCGGAAGAAAACCAAAACCGTATAGAAACCCTCAAAGTAATGCGCGGTCAGATCCGCTCTCTCATTTTCGCCGCCGTACCTTTTAGATCCGCACATACACTCGGCCACTCAATCCGGCCAATACCACGCCGGCTCATCCAGCATCCGCTGCCCGACAATCCCGGTCTGGCCCAGATTTTTCTCCAGCACGATGCAATTGCACTCGGGATCTTCCTGTAGCGCCGAAATCAACCGCCGGGCATGGGACACCACCCACACCTGACACTGCTCCGACGCGCGGATAATCAAGCGCGCCAACGCCGGCAACAGGTCCGGGTGCAGGCTGGTTTCCGGTTCGTTCAGCACCATCAGTGTCGGTGGGCGCGGTGTCAGCAGCGCCGCCACCAACAGCAAGTAGCGCAACGTCCCATCGGACAACTCCGCCGCCGACAACGGCCGCAATAACCCTTCCTGATAAAACTCGATGGCGAAGCGGCCTCCCGCCAGCGGCTCGATATGCAGACGCGCACCGGGAAATGCATCGCTGATGGCGTTGCGCAAAGCTTCGGGGTCGCCAATCTCGATAATGGTCTGCAACGCCGCCGCCAGGTCTCTTCCGTCGTGGTGCAGCACCGGGGTGCGGGTGCCCAGCTGTGGCTGACGCACCGGCGCGTCGGCGTCGCTGCGAAAGTGATCGTAGAAGCGCCAGCGGCGGATGAACTCACGCATCTCCAGCACCTCCGGCGAGGTCCGCAAGCTGCCAACCTGATCGAACAGGCTGTCGAAAGTCGGCGTGTGCTGAGCCAGCACGTCCCAGCTGCGGTTGGCTCGGGTGCGGATCATCGGGCCGTCGCGATCCACCAGCAGGCTCGCCGGACGATAATGCGCCCCGGCCCACAGGCATTCACGCTTGATTTGCGGATCGAGGCTGAACCGTGACGCAATGGGGGTGCTGTGCCCGGGCAACATGAAATGACCGTTGGAATCGGGCAGCCCCAGGCTGATCGAGTAACCGAAGTCGTCCCCGGCAAACCCCAGGCGCAGGCGTTTGACGCCGTGGCGAACGGTCGCCTCGATCGGCACTTCGCCGTTGCGCATGCGCCGGGTGATGGTTTCAGGTCCCGCCCAGAAGGTCGAATCCAGGCCGCCTTCGCGGGCCAACGCATTGACCACGCCGCCCTGAGCGGTTTCCGCCAACAGGCGCAACGCGCGGTAGAGGTTGGATTTGCCACTGCCGTTCGGTCCGGTGATCAGGTTCAGACGACCCAGTGGAATCACCAGTTTATTGATCGAGCGGTAATTGGCCACCGCGAGGGTTTTGAGCATGGGAAGCTTCCTGCTGCACTGCGTGGTCCGTCAGTTTGCCTCATTATCGAAAACACTGAGATCCCCCTGTAGGAGCGAGCCTGCTCGCGAAGGCGGTGTGTCAGAAAAAGAGAAATTGAATGTTGATCCGCTTCGCGAGCAGGCTCGCTCCTACAGAGAGTGCAGCAAACCTGTGCACCTGTTGAACCCTGTTCTAAGCTCACAGTCGTATCGCCATTGGCACGTTCGTACGACGCAAAGGAGTCTGCATGGCTGGTCCCGGATTGAAAAGAGTGGTTGGCCTGAGTCTTCTTGTCCTGCTGGGGGCTTGCGGGGAAAAACCCCAGGTCGAAAAGGATCGTCCGCGGGTGTTCGTGCAAGTCGTCAACGCCGCGAATTACGCCGCGTCCGTGACCCTCACCGGTGATGTTCAGGCGCGCGTCCAGACAGAGCTGTCGTTCCGTGTCGGTGGCAAGATCATCCAGCGCTCGGTCGATGTCGGTGACCGGGTGTCGGCCAAGCAAGTGCTCGCCAGGCTCGACCCAAAAGACCTGCAAACCAATGTCGACTCGGCCCAGGCACAGGTCGTCGCCGAGCAGGCGCGGGTCAAACAGGCCGCCGCCGCCTTCGTCCGCCAACAAAAACTCCTGCCCAAGGGCTACACCAGTCAAAGCGAGTTCGACTCTGCCCAGGCCGCATTGCGCAGCAGCCAGAGCGCGCTGACGGCTGCCCAGGCGCAACTGGCCAACGCCCGTGAGCAACTGAGTTACACCGCGCTGATCGCCGACGCGCCGGGAGTGATCACTGCCCGGCAGGCCGAAGTCGGCCAGGTGGTGCAGGCCACGATGCCGATTTTCAGCCTGGCGCGCGACGGTGAGCGCGACGCGGTGTTCAACGTCTACGAGTCGCTGCTGACAGAGGATCCTGAGGGCAAAACGATTGTGGTGAGCTTGCTCGATAACCCGGCCATCAAGACCACGGGCACGGTTCGGGAAGTCACCCCGGCCGTTTCCGCGCAGACCGGTACGGTGCAGGTCAAGGTCACCCTTAACGGTCTGCCGGAAGGCATGCAGCTTGGCTCGGTGATCAGCGGCACGGCGAAGACACCGAGCAAATCCGCAATCGAACTGCCATGGTCGGCACTGACCAAAAACCTCAGCGAACCGGCCGTGTGGCTGGTGGATGACGAGGGCAAGGCGCAATTGCACACGGTGACGGTGGGTCGTTACCTGACCGGCAAAGTCATTATCAGCGATGGCCTGAAGGGCGGCGAAAAAGTCGTCATTGCCGGCGGTCAGTTGCTGCACCCCGGCGTCAAAGTGGAAATCGCCGAAAACACCTACAAGGATTTAGCTGCGGGAGCCCAGCCATGAAGCGCGTGTTGCTGGTGTTCGCCGGAATGCTGCTGGTGGCCTGCTCGAAAGAAGAACCGCCGCCAGAGCCGGTGCGTCCGGTGCTGTCGATCAAGGTCCAGGCGCTGGGCGAGGAGAGTCTCGGCCGCTTCGCCGGCAGCATCCAGGCCCGATACGAAACCAATGTCGGCTTCCGCGTACCGGGGCGCATCGCCAGTCGCAACGTCGATGTCGGCGCCGAGGTCGAGAAGGGCGCCTTGCTCGCGACCCTCGATCCCACCGATCAGCAAAACCAGCTGCGCTCGGCTCAGGGCGATCTGGCGAAGGTTCAGGCACAACTGATCAACGCCCAGGCCAACGCCCGGCGTCAACAGGAGCTGTTCGATCGCGGGGTCGGTGCGCAGGCGCAACTGGACATCGCCCAGACCGATCTGAAAACCACTCAGGCTTCCCTCGATCAAGCGAAGGCGGCGGTCGATCAGGCCAAGGACCAACTCGATTATGTCGAGTTGCGCACCGACCACAAAGCCATCGTCACCGCGTGGAACGCCGAAGCCGGGCAAGTGGTGACCGCCGGCCAGCAAGTGGTGACCCTGGCGCAGCCGGACATCAAGGAAGCGGTAATCGACCTGCCCGACACGCTGGTGGATCAGTTGCCTGCGGACGTAGTGTTTCAGGTCGCCGTGCAACTGGAACCGAACATCACCACCACCGCCATCGTCCGCGAAATCGAACCCCAGGCCCAGAGCGCTACCCGCACCCGGCGCGCCCGCCTGACCCTGACCGACACACCGCCGGGTTTTCGCCTGGGCACGGCAATCAGCGTCACCCTCAGCTCCGCGATCAAGCCACGAATCGAGTTGCCCCTGACCGCGCTGCAAGAGGTTGATGGCAAATCGCGAATCTGGGTCATCGACCCTCAGACCCAAACCGTTTCCCCGCGTGACATCAGCCTGATCAGCCGCACCGATTCCACCATGGTCCTGGCCAGCGGCGTGAAGTCCGGCGAGCGTGTCGTGAGTGCCGGTGTGAACAGCCTGAAGCCTGGGCAGAAAGTGAAAATCGATGAGGACAGCCCACAATGAAAGGGAGTTTCAACTTATCCGAATGGGCCCTCAAGCATCAGTCGTTTGTCTGGTATTTGATGTTCATCGCGCTGCTGATGGGCGTGTTCTCGTACATGAACCTCGGCCGCGAGGAAGACCCGTCGTTCACCATCAAGACCATGGTCATCCAGTCCAGCTGGCCGGGTGCGACCCAGGAAGAAACCCTCAAGCAGGTCACCGACCGCATCGAGAAAAAGCTCGAAGAACTCGATTCCCTCGACTATGTGAAAAGCTATACACGGCCCGGTGAGTCCACGGTCTTCGTGAACCTGCGCGACACCACCAGCGCCAAGGACATTCCGGAAATCTGGTACCAGGTGCGCAAGAAGATCAACGACATTCGCGGCCAGTTCCCCAAGGGCCTGCAAGGGCCTGGGTTCAACGACGAATTCGGTGATGTGTTCGGTTCGGTGTACGCCTTTACCGCTGACGGCTTGTCGATGCGCCAGTTGCGCGATTACGTCGAGCAGGTTCGCGCCGAGATTCGTGAAGTACCGGGGCTGGGCAAGGTCGAGATGGTCGGCGAGCAGGATGAAGTGCTCTACCTGAACTTCTCAACCCGCAAACTGGCGGCGCTGGGGATCGATCAGCGTCAGGTCGTGGATAGCCTGCAATCGCAAAACGCCGTGACGCCGGCCGGGGTCATTGAAGCCGGTCCCGAGCGGATTTCCATTCGCACCACCGGGCAGTTCGCGTCCGAGAAAGACCTGGAAAACGTCAACCTGCGGCTCAACGATCGCTTCTATCGCCTGGCCGACATTGCCGACATCAGTCGGGGTTATGTCGACCCGGCGACCCCGGAGTTTCGCTACAACGGCCATCCGGCCATCGGCCTGGCCATTGCCATGAAGAAGGGCGGCAACATTCAGGATTTCGGCAAGGCGCTGCACCAGCGCATGATCGACCTGACCGCCGATTTGCCGGTGGGCGTCGGTGTGTACAACGTTTCCGATCAGGCCGCCGTAGTGGAAAAAGCCGTTGGCGGCTTCACCAGCGCGCTGTTCGAAGCGGTGGTGATCGTGCTGGTGGTCAGCTTCGTCAGCCTCGGCGTGCGCGCCGGGTTAGTTGTGGCGTGTTCTATTCCGCTGGTACTGGCGATGGTCTTCGTCTTCATGGAATACAGCGGCATCACCATGCAGCGGATTTCCCTCGGCGCGCTGATCATCGCCCTCGGCCTGCTGGTGGACGACGCGATGATCACGGTCGAGATGATGGTCACCCGGCTGGAGATGGGTGAAACCAAGGAGCAGGCGGCCACGTTCGCCTACACCTCGACCGCGTTCCCGATGCTCACCGGTACGCTGGTGACGGTGGCCGGTTTTGTACCGATCGGCCTGAACGCCAGTTCTGCGGGCGAGTACACCTTTACGCTGTTCGCGGTGATTGCCGTAGCGATGCTGGTGTCGTGGGTTGTCGCGGTGTTGTTTGCGCCGGTGATCGGCGTACACATCCTCAGCGCCAACGTGAAACCTCACGATGAAGAACCTGGACGCATCGGTCGCGCCTTCAATTACGGCATGCTCTGGTCCATGCGCAATCGCTGGTGGGCCATCGGCATCACCATTGCCTTGTTCGTGGCGTCGGTGTTTTCCATGCAGTTCGTGCAGAACCAGTTCTTCCCGTCCTCGGACCGGCCGGAGATTCTCGTCGACCTGAACCTGCCGCAAAACGCTTCGATTGCCGAAACCCGCAAAGCCGTCGACAAGCTCGAAGCAACGCTCAAGGACGACCCGGACATCGTGCGCTGGAGCACCTACATCGGCGAAGGCGCGATCCGTTTCTACCTGCCGCTCGACCAGCAATTGCAAAACCCGTACTACGCGCAATTGGTCATCGTCAGCAAGGGCCTGGAATCGCGAGAAGCCCTGAGTCAGCGTTTGCGCGAACGCTTGCGCAAGGATTTTGTCGGCATCGGCAGTTATGTGCAGGCGCTGGAAATGGGCCCGCCTGTCGGGCGGCCGATCCAGTACCGGGTCAGCGGCAAGGACATCGACCAGGTGCGCAAACACGCCATCGCCTTGGCCACCGAGCTGGACAAGAACTCGCACATCGGGGAGATCATTTACGACTGGAACGAGCCGGGCAAAGTCCTGCGCATCGACATCGCCCAGGACAAGGTGCGGCAACTGGGGTTGTCGTCGGAAGACGTGGCCAACCTGATGAACAGCATCGTCGTCGGTGCGCCGGTGACACAGGTCGATGACGATATCTACCTGATCAACGTCGTGGGCCGCGCGGTGGATGCCGAGCGCGGTACGCCGGAAACGTTGCAGAACCTGCAGATCGTCACGCCCAGCGGCACCTCGATCCCGCTGCTGGCTTTCGCCACCGTGCGTTATGAACTGGAGCAGCCGCTGGTGTGGCGCCGCGACCGCAAGCCGACCATCACCATCAAGGCTGCGGTGCGCGACGAGATTCAGCCGACCGATCTGGTCAAGCAACTGAAGCCGGAGATCGACAAATTCGCCGCCGCTTTGCCGGTGGGCTACAAGGTCGCCACGGGCGGTACGGTTGAGGAAAGCGGCAAGGCCCAAGGGCCGATTGCCAAGGTGGTGCCGTTGATGCTGTTCCTGATGGCGACCTTCTTGATGATCCAGCTGCACAGTGTGCAGAAGCTGTTCCTGGTGGCGAGCGTCGCGCCGCTAGGCCTGATCGGCGTGGTGCTGGCGCTGATTCCCACCGGCACGCCGATGGGCTTCGTGGCGATCCTGGGGATTCTGGCGCTGATCGGCATCATCATCCGCAACTCGGTGATTCTGGTGACCCAGATCGATGCCCTGGAGAAAGAGGGGCTGTCGCCGTGGGATGCGGTGGCGCAAGCCACGGAACACCGTCGCCGGCCGATTCTGCTGACGGCTGCGGCGGCGAGCCTGGGGATGATCCCGATTGCCCGGGAAGTGTTCTGGGGGCCGATGGCCTACGCGATGATCGGCGGCATCATCATCGCGACGTTGCTGACACTGCTGTTTTTGCCGGCGCTGTATGTGGCCTGGTACAAGATTCGCGAGCCGAAAAAAGAGGCGCATTAAGGTCGAGCGCTGCGCGCTCATCGCTGGCAAGCCAGCTCCTACAGGGGATCGCGTCCATCAGGACAACTCGGTCTACTGTAGGAGCTGGCTTGCCAGCGATGGCGTCCGACCTGCCTACACCGGCTTACGCCAGACACTCGCCAACCAAGGCTGCTGCTCCCGAGGTAGCCCCGCCGGCCGGTAGTAATGCTCCAACTCCACAAACCCCGCCGCGGCCAGCAAACCCTGCCACGCCAGAAGATCGTGATAAGCCCCATACCGCGGCCCATTCCACCCCTCCTGATTCTCACCACGCGGATTGGAACTGAACAACACCCCACCCGGCCTCAACGCCCCGCGCAATTCCTTCAACACCCGTGGCAATTCCTGACGCGGAATGTGAAACAGCACCGCGTTGGCAAAAATCCCGTCAAAGCGTTCAGTCGGCAAATCAAGCTTCAGAAAATCCTGCTGCCACACCTCGCAACCACTGTCTTCACGCGCCATTTGCGCAAACTTTTCCGAACCGTCGAGGCCGACCGCGGTGTGGCCCATGCGCGTGAACGTCTGCAAATCCCGGCCCGGCCCGCAGCCAAAGTCGAGGATGTCGAAGGGCGCCTCACCCTGAATATGCCGCAGCAGCGCATCAATGTTCTGGCTGACATCGTGATCACGCGTCCCTTCGCGAAAACCTTCGGCCACCGAGTTGTAATGACCGAGTGTGGTGGAGGTGATTTTCTCAAGGTCGTCTGGGGTTTGTTTCATGGCGGGCTGCGCAGGCAATTGGGATTCGCCGAATATACGCCATCAGGTTCGGGGCTGCTTCGCAGCCATTCGCGGGCAAGCCTCGCTCCTACAGGTTTCACACCGTCCAGAAGATCACGCGAACCCTGTAGGAGCGAGGCTTGCCCGCGAAGGCGATTTAACTGTCGACCGATTATTCAGGCCGGTTTCCGGTGTGCTTCATCCCCAAACACTCAATGGACCGGTCAACCATTGCCTTGGCAATTTCCAGCAAATGCCAAATAGAGAACACCATGGCCCTGTCGGCACCTTTCAGTTGATCGCCACACCGATAGGCGGTCACCGAGGCGCAGCGCAGAAGGTCGGCGACATAGAGTTGCGTGTCCTCGAAGTTCACGTCCTGGCTGACGTTGTAGAAGCGCAGTTCATCCGGTGCGCCGGTATGTTCGCGGGTGAGGTAAAAATCAATTGCATGGTAAAGCGCTGAACGTCCTTTAAGCGGATCGTCGTTGTCTTTGCTTGAGGTTTCGGGAGGTGGATCGGGGACTGGTTTTTTCACTTGTGTTGCTCCTATTGATGCATGGGAGCCGCCACTTTTCGCCTACTAAAACGATGGGTGGCGGCTGCGCGCAGGTTAGTAGACCGGTCAATAGGCAAACCGGCGCACCCAAAGGTGCCCCACGCACAGCCACCATATTCAGCATCCGGCAAATTGCCAGACATGATCATGAACACGCTATGCACCTATCGATCCGGGCTACTAATCCCGATCACTGATGAGCAGTGACGGACCGAGACTAGCCAGCGGATTTACCAGGCGCAAGCGTGCGGAATCATCTAGGAAACGTCCTGCAAATGAAAGGGATTGGCCTTGTAGGAGTGCTGATTTCTCTGTGGGAAAACTTCCAGATTTGTAGTGGATTTCCTACAGCTAACCTTGATTCAGCGCTTGTTCAACCCCCGAGCCAACCGATCCCCACCCAACTGAATCACCGCCACCAACACCACCAGCAACACAATCACTGTCAACATGATCTGGCTATCAAACCGCTGATACCCATACCGATACGCAATGTCCCCCAACCCACCCGCACCAATCGCCCCGGCCATGGCCGACGAGTTGATCATGGTCACCAAGGTGATCGTGAAACCACCGACAATCCCCGGCAACGCTTCAGGCAACAGCACATGCCAAACGATGTGCCAACGTCGGCATCCCATCGCTTGCGCGGCCTCGATCAAGCCGTAATCCACTTCCCGCAAACTGACTTCCGCGATGCGCGCAAAGAACGGCGTGGCCGCAATCGTCAGCGGCACTACAGCGGCCCAGACACCATAAGTGGTGCCGACGATGAGCCGGGTAAACGGAATCAACGCCACCATCAAAATCAAAAAAGGAATCGAGCGAAACAGGTTCACGAACCCACCCAAGGCGCGGTTCAGCGCCGGTGCTTCGTAGATCCCGCCCTTGGAGCTGGTGACCAGAATCACCGCCAGCGGAATCCCCGCCAGCAGCGCAATCAATGACGACACGCCAACCATCAAAAACGTGTCGATGAAGCCTTGTAGCAACCGATCAAACCACATAACCCAGCACCTCCACCTGTTGCGCCCAGTTGCTAGCGCGTTGACGCAGTTCTTCCGCGCCCAGCGACGAGCCGGTCACCGCCAGCAGCAATTGCCCCAGCGCATGGCCCTGAATCCGTTCCACGCCACCTTGCAGCAAGCGCACGCGACCGCCGAGGGCGGCGAACAGCGCTGCCAGATCCGGTTCGTCGGTGGCGCTGCCGGTGAATTGCAAACGCAGGACTACGGCGGCGTCGGACGACTGTGGTTGCGCCTGGAGACGACTTTGCAGCTCCTGCGGCAACGCGTGTTGCAACGGCGCCAGTAAGGTTTTGCTGACCTCATGCTGCGGGTTGCCGAACACTTCCCACACCGGGCCTTGCTCGACGATGCGGCCATGCTCCAACACCACGACGCGGTCGCAGATGTCGCGGATCACCGCCATCTCGTGAGTGATCAGCACGATGGTCAGGCCCAGGCGCTGATTGATCTCGCGCAGCAGGCCGAGGATCGATTGCGTGGTCTCCGGGTCCAGCGCCGAAGTGGCTTCGTCGCACAACAGAATCTCCGGGTCGTGCACCAGCGCGCGGGCGATGCCGACGCGCTGTTTCTGCCCGCCGGAAAGCTGCGCCGGGTAGGCCTTGTGCTTC
The DNA here is from genome assembly GCF_000282415.1 of Pseudomonas sp. GM60. Lineage (NCBI taxonomy): Bacteria > Pseudomonadati > Pseudomonadota > Gammaproteobacteria > Pseudomonadales > Pseudomonadaceae > Pseudomonas > Pseudomonas sp. GM60. The sequence goes on along the minus strand of NZ_AKJI01000092.1, from coordinate 15,642 downwards.
TCTTGCAGGCCGACCAGTTCCAGTAGTTCACGAACTTTCTGCTCGCGTTTTTCCTTGGGCACGCCAGCGACTTTCAGCGGCAACTCGACGTTCTGCCAAACCGTCTTGGCCGACATCAGGTTGAAGTGCTGGAAGATCATGCCGATGCGCCGACGCAGCGCCACCAGGCGGTCTTCGTCGAACTCGCCGATGTCCACTTGATCGATCAACACGCGCCCGGTGCTGGGTTGTTCGAGGCGGTTGATGGTGCGGATCAGCGACGACTTGCCGGCGCCGCTGCGGCCGATGATGCCGAACACTTCACCGCGCTGGATGGCCAGGTCTATGCCGTGCAGCGCCGCCACCGGACCTTGCTGACCGTTGTAGGTTTTGCCCAGGCCGATGAAGCGCACGTGAGCACGGTTCAGGTCGGGGTGCAGTTCGGTCTGTTTAGCTTGCTGAGGCTCTGGAATATCCAGTCGCCGTTGGATCGCGGCCGTCATTCTCAGCTTTCCCAACCGGCTTGATAGAGTTTGCCGTGGGCCTTATCCAACGCTGCGCGAACGGCTGGCGAATGCTGGTAGATGTCGACGAATTTGATCAGGCGCGGGTCGGCTTTGTTTTTCGGCTGGATCACGAACTGGATCACGTATTCCTTGTGATCGAGGCCGTCGAACAGCAGCGCGGAACCGGCATCGAATGTCTTCGCCAGGCGGATGTAAGCCGGGTAGCCCTGCACCAGATCGGCGTCGTCATAGGCGCGCACCAGTTGCACCGCTTCGACTTGCAGGATTTTGATCTTCTTCGGGTTGGCGATGATGTCTTCTTCGGTAGCCTTGTAGCCGACGCCTGGCTTGAGCGTGATCAGGCCGGCCTTGGCCAGCAGTTGCAGGCCGCGACCGCTGTTGATCGGGTCGTTGGCGATGGCGACGCTGGCGCCTTCCGGCAGTTCGTCGAAGCTTTTGTATTTCTTCGAGTAGAGGCCGACGTTGTTGATGATGCCCGGCGCGAACGGCACCAGGTCAAAACCGGCGGCAGCCTTGGCGTTTTCCAGGAACGGCACGTGCTGGAAGTAGTTCACGTCGATGTCGCCGGCGGCGAGGCTGACGTTGGGCGCGATCCAGTCGGTGAACTCGACGAGTTCGACTTTCAGGCCTTGTTTGTTGGCTTCTGCGACGGCGGCTTCCAGCGGGATGGCGAAGGCGGCGGTGGTGCCGACTTTCAGCGGCGCGTCGGCGGCGAAGGTGATGGAGCTGAAGAGGCCGAGGGCCAGGGCCAGTGCTTTGACTGGGTGAGAGAGGTAGTTCTTGGTCATGATGTTTTTTTCCAGTCAGTGCATAAGTTTTGGGTGTTTGGACGGGCCTCTTCGCGGGCAAGCCTCGCTCCTACAGGGGATTGCAGTGCCCCTGTAGGAGCGAAGCTTGCTCGCGAAGCTTTTAGCGGCGGAACGCGGAGCCGGTGTGTTGCTCAGGCAAATACGCCTCTGCGTGAAACAGCTTCTCCCGCAGGCTGCCGTCGTCATAAGCGGTCTTGTACGACCCTCGCCGCTGCAACTCGGGAATCACCAGTTCGACGAAATCCACATAGCTTTCCGGCGTGACAATTCGCGTCAGGTTGAAGCCATCCAGCCCGGTCTCGGCGATCCACGATTCCAGCTCATCGGCCACTTGCTCCGGCGAGCCAACGACCGTGATGTAGCGACCTCCGAGCGCGTGTTGTTCGAGCAATTTGCGCCGGGTCCAGTCGTTGTTTTGCAGGTTTTTGGTAGCCGATTGAATCGCGTTGCTCTTCACGTACTGGATCGGTTCGTCGATGGCGTACTCGGAAAAATCGATCCCGGTCGATGCCGAGAAATGCGCCACGCCGGCCTCGGCGCTGGCGTAGCTCAGGTATTCGGCGTGCTTGGCCCAAGCGAGTTCTTCGGTGGCGCCGACGATCACGTTCAGCCCCATGAACACCTTGATGTCCTCTGGATTGCGACCGGCTTCAACGGCGCTGGCGCGCACCTTGTCCACCTGAACCTTGGTCGACGGTTTGTTCTGGCCGCTGATGAACACACACTCGGCATGGCGCCCGGCGAACAGCAAACCGCGATCCGAACTGCCTGCCTGGAACAGCACCGGCGTGCGTTGCGGCGAAGGTTCGCAGAGGTGATAACCCTCGACCTGATAGAACTCGCCCTTGTGCTCGACCTTGTGCACTTTGTCGGGCTGCGCGTAGATCCGTTGCTGCGGATCGTTGAGCACCGCACCATTTTCCCAACTGCCTTCCCAGAGTTTGTAGAGCACTTCGAGGTATTCGTCGGCCTGGTCGTAACGACGGTCGTGCTCCACTTGTTCGCTCAGGCCCATGGCTTTTGCGGCGCTGTCGAGGTAGCCGGTGACGATGTTCCAGCCGACCCGGCCGCGACTCAGGTGATCGAGCGTCGACATGCGTCGGGCGAACAGATACGGCGGTTCGTACGTCAGGTTGGCGGTCAGGCCGAAACCGAGGTTTTTCGTCACCGCCGCCATCGCCGAGACCAGCAGCAGCGGGTCGTTGACCGGCAACTGGATCGATTCTTTCAGCGGCACGTCCACCGAGTTCTGGTAGACGTCATACACGCCGACGATGTCGGCGATGAACAAACCGTCGAACAAACCGCGCTCCAGCAACTGCGCCAGTTCGGTCCAGTACTCGATGGTTTTGTATTGAGTCGAGGTGTCCCGTGGGTGCGTCCACAACCCATGGTTGATGTGCCCGATGCAGTTCATGTTGAACGCGTTGAGCAGGATCTTCTTTTTCTCACCAGCCATCAGATGGTCCCTCGCAACGGAGGGTTTTCATCGTTGAGGTAGTAGTTGCCCACGGCGTGATACTTCCAGCGCACCGGGTCGTGAAGCGTGTGCACCCGAGCGTTGCGCCAATGGCGATCCAGTCCGTGTTCGATCAGGGTCGCCTGGCTGCCGGCCAGTTCAAACAACGTGCTGCCGGCGGCAAGGGAGATTTCGGTGCTGATGGCGCGGGCTTCGGCGACGGCAATCGACGCGGCGGCAACCGTCTCGGCGTTGGTCTGGGCCTGAGCCTTGTCGAGGAATTCGCCGGAGCGTTCCAGCAGGGCTTCGGCGGCGTGCAGACGAATGCTCAGGTGGCCGAAGCTCTTGATGGTCAGCGGGTCGTCGATGGCTTTTTCATGCGTGGCGTCGATCCATGGCCGGGTTTTGGTCCGCACAAAATGCAGCGCGTCTTCATAGGCGGCGCGGGCGATGCCGGTGTCGATGGCGGCGTGAAGAATCTGCGCCAACGGGCCTACCGGGGTCGGGCGTTCGAAGGCGCTTTGAAACGGGATCACGTCTTCGGCGGCCACAAAGACGTCTTCGAACACCACCGAACCGCTGCCGGTGGTGCGCTGGCCGAAACCACTCCAGTCGTCGATGACTGTCAGGCCTTTGCTGTCGCGTGGTACGAATGCGAGTTGCTGCACGCCGTTTTCATCCACCACCGAGGTCGGGATGCGCTGCGCGTAGATCGCGCCCGTTGCGTAGAACTTGCGGCCGTTGATGCGATAGCCGTCCCCGTCGCGGGTCAGGCTGGTGACGCGGTCGTGGGCGGTTTTGGTGCCGAGTTCGGCGAGTGCATTGCCGAAACGCTGGCCGGCCAGCACTTCTGCATAGAGACGTTTTTTCTGCTCGGCGCTGCCGTTCACGCGCAGCACTTCGAGGGCGTAAAAATGGTTCTGCGGAATTTGCCCGAGGGAGCCGTCCGCCTGGGCGATCAAGGCGATCACCTTGGCCAGCGTGACGTTGGAAACCCCGGCGCCGCCGTACTCTTTTGGCACGCTGATGCCCCATAGACCCGAGCGGGAAAACACTTCCAGTTCGGGGTGCGGCAAACGGCGTTCACGGTCGCGCAGGGCGCTGTCGCGTTTGAAGTCTTCGGCCAGATCACTGGCGACGATCAGGGCTTGCTCATCGCTGGTTATGACCGCGACGTGGTGAGAAATTGTCATGTGTTTCTCCAGGTGTCTGGTCGTTAAATCCAGGAGTGGCGAGCGGGGAGCGTGCCGTTGAGGTGATAGGCGCCCACGGCGTGATACTTCCAGCGCACCGGATCGTGCAGCGTGTGCACGCGGGCGTTGCGCCAGTGGCGGTCGAGGTTGAATTCGGCGAGGGTGGCGCGGCTGCCGGCCAGTTCGAAGAGCTTTTCGCTGGCCTGCAGCGAGATCTCGGTGGTCAGCACCTTGGCTTCGGCCACGGCAATCGAGGCACGGGCGGCGGATTCGGCGGTGAGCGGCGCGGCGTTGACCTGATCGAGTACCTGCCCGGCTTTGCGCAGCAGCGCTTCAGCGGCGTGCAGTTCGATTTTCAGTTTGCCGATGTCGGCGATCACATAAAGATCATCGCTGGCGCGTTCGACCTTGGCGTCGATCCACGGGCGAGCGCGGTTTTTCACGAATTCGATGGCGTCGTCGATGGCGCCGCGAGCGATGCCGGCGTCGATGGCCGCTTGAATCAGCTGCGAGACGGCGCCCTGGATGTTCGGCTTGTCGTTGATCTTCCAGTTGTCCACCACCAGCTCGGCGTCGACCCGCACGTTGTTGAGCAAAATGGTGCCGCTGGCGGTAGTGCGCTGGCCGAAACCGGACCAGTCATCAACGATCCTCAAGCCCGGTGTGCCGCGACGGACGAAGGCCAGTACTTGCTTGCCGTCGTCATTCAGCGCCTTGACCGCCACCCAGTGGGCGAAGAGGGCGCCGGTGGAGTAGAACTTCTGCCCGCTGATGACAAATCCGTCGCCGTCGGCGGTGATCCGTGCCTTGAGTTCCAGGGTGTTCTTGGTGCCGCGCTCCGGCCCGGCATTGCCGATGCGCCAACCTTCGAGCACGCTTTTGAACAGCTGTTTTTTCTGCGCTTCGGTCGCGCTGCCGAGCACCAGGTTGAGAATGCCGAACTGGTTCTGCGGGATCTGTCCCAGTGCCGGGTCGGCTGCGGAAATGATTGCAAAAACATCGGCCAGGGTGACGAACGAAACCTGCGGGCCGCCGTATTCGCGCGGGATGGCAATGCTGCCCAGGCCGCTGCGGGTGAACTGTTCGATTTCCGACCACGGCAGTTTGCGCTGGCGGTCGCGTTTAGCCGCTTGTTGGCGGGCGACCTGCGCCAGCTCATGGGCGGCCTTGATGGCTTGTGCGTCGTTGCGCAAAACCTGCGCGGGCAACAACAACGGGGCGATGTCCAGATCACTCTGGACGATTGCATCTGCCAGACTGGACATCAGTGCCTCTCCTTGGCTGCTGCACGCAATGCCCTGGCGATCTGCACTGGGGTGATTGTGTTCCGGACCATACCTACCTCACATCTCATGGAACGCCGCGATGGATGCGGCGAAGTAAAAACAAGAATGTCCGGTGGTCCGGTTTATATACCCTAAGCGTGTATACAAATTAAATAAACTAACTTTTAGGAATATGGATAGAAGTGTGTCGTGAGCAACTGTACGCAGGGCAACACTTTGTTCTTGTAGCAACAGAAACACCCAGCGATCAGCTTTTGTAGGAGCGAGCCTGCTCGCGAAAAACGTGCAGGCAGCGCGTTTATTCAGGTAGTCAGCGTCATCGTTAACCTCCATCGCGAGCAGGCTCGCTCCTACAAGGGGCGAGGGTTTCAGCGATTGTTGGATTCTGCGGCCATGAGCACTTCCTTCGGCCGGACCTTCAAATACGGATTGGCACAACCAATCTTCAACGTACGCGCCGGCGCCCAGCGAGAGTTATTACCCACGCGGTCGAGGATGCAGTAGGTCACTTCCAGCCGCAGGTCTTCGCCGGCTTCGAGAATGATCGCCGGCGGCACCCAGACCTGAATCGGCTGGCCCACATCGCCTGCCTTGAGCCGTGGCAGGTCCATGCGCACATCGCCCCAGCGCAGGGTGATTTCATCGTCGATGGCCATGTTCAGGTACGGCTCGATGGTCAAGGGAACGCCGCGCTTGATCTGGTTCGGGTTGACGCCCTGACGGCGGATGGTTTCGGGAATGCTCACCGGCGCCAGGCTCTGGATTTCATCGCCGTACAGGGCAGAGGGCTGGCCTCCCGGGCAGTCGAGCTTGACCTGTACGCGGGTTGTCGGTGACAACGCTGGCCCATGGCCGACCTGCATCAGCCGGTAGTGAATGCGAGAGGAGCCGTTGGCGATGAAGCTTTGCGGCACGCGCAGGCTGACGGATTTGCCGACGTCCAGGGTGTTAAGCACCCTGGAGGCTACGTAGCAGTTGTCCCAGAACAGTTCGATCAAGTCGCCTTCGTCCATGCCGGGATAAGGCGCGACGGCGATCAGCAGGTGAGAAGCCGAGGTGATGTTGATGCCGCTCCGGTGGGATTGCTCCACGGTCGGTGCCGCAAGTTCGGTTTTTTTCGAAGTATGTTTCATGGGTTTCTCCTTGAAGTCTTGCAGCGAAGTCCGTTTCTGAAAGAACTGATTGGCCGAGCCACAAACGGCTCATTACTTGCGTATGAACAATGATTGAACGTGATGAGTTCGTTTGCCGGAGACTAGATAAGAGTGCGCTGGAATAAGTGTCAATAGAGTTGGTTAGTTAAGTAACGAATCTTTAGTTATTCAGAAAGCTCCTACGCTTTCAGGTCCGGAAGCCCCATCGGCTTGTCGAACATACCCACGGAATCAGCGGTTTTTTGAGGCGGGAGGCGCCGGTTGTTCGTGTGGTCACGCTGAGGTGTTTTGTGGATTTTAGGTGAGGATAATCTGTCGCAGGACATATATATGTACCGCACGCGATTATTGAAAGAGGGATAAATTGTAAGAGTGGTTTGAGTGGCGGTTGAAGAGGGTATGAAGTTTCGATGTAACTTCCATCCGTGGAAGTTTATGTCGCTGTTATGGCTGCTCAGTGTTGAGCGTTGTTCAGGAACTTGCTGAGAAACTGTTTTGTCCGTTCTTCTTTCGGATGGGCAAACAATTCTTTTGCTTCGCCTTGCTCGACGATCACACCCTTGTCGAAAAACACCACGCGGTTGGCCACGTCGCGGGCAAAGCCCATTTCGTGGGTCACGATGACCATGGTGCGCTTCTCCTCGGCGAGGCTGCGGATGGTCGCCAGCACTTCACCCACCAGCTCCGGATCGAGTGCCGAGGTGGGTTCGTCGAACAGAATCACTTCCGGTTCCATCGCCAGCGCACGGGCAATCGCCACACGCTGTTGCTGGCCACCGGAAAGGCGTCGCGGGTACGCGTCTTCCTTGCCTGCCAGGCCAACCCTGGCCAGCAGCTTTTTACCCAGGGCAACGGCTTCGGCGTGCGCGATCTTCTTGACGATGATCGGGCCTTCGATGACGTTTTCCAGGGCGGTTCGATGCGGGAACAGGTTGAAGTTCTGGAACACAAAGCCGACGTGCTGACGCAAGCGCCGCACCAGGCTCTGCTGCTGGTTCAACGGGCGGCTGCCATCGATCTCGATGTCACCGACCTTGATCCGGCCGCTGGAGGGTTCTTCGAGAAAATTCAGGCAACGCAGGAACGTGGTTTTCCCCGAGCCGCTCGGCCCGATGATTGCCACTACCTCGCCTTCCTTCACTTCCAGATCAATGCCGTTAAGCACTACTTGACCCTTGAACTGCTTTGTCAGTTTTTCCACGACAATCATGGGGTCAGGACTCCTGGTCGTGCCGATTGACCCGCTCTTCCAACTTGTTCTGCAGGTGCGAGAGCACCGTGGCCAGAACCCAGTAGATCAGCGCGGCGGCAAGATACATGGTGAAAATTTCGAAAGTCCGGGCGGTAATCAGCTGCGCCTGACGGAACAGTTCCGGCACCTGAATGGTGGCGGCCAGCGCCGTGTCCTTGACCAGCGAGATGAAGCTGTTGCCCAGCGGCGGCAATGCCGTGCGCATCGCTTGCGGCAGGATGGCCCGGCGCAATGTCTGCGCGCGGGTCATGCCGATACTCGCGGCGGCTTCCCACTGGCCACGCTCGATGGAGCTGATCGCGGCACGCAGGATTTCGCAGGCGTAGGCGGCCATGTTCAGCGAGAAGCCGATCAGGGCCGCCGGCAGCGGATCAAGTTCGATACCCAGTTGCGGCAAGCCGTAATAGATCACGAACAGTTGCACCAGCAACGGCGTGCCGCGAAAGAACGACACGTAGATGCGGGCCAGCCAGCTCACCAGTTTGAAGCGCGACAGGCGCATCAACGCCAGGCCGAACCCCATCACCAGGCCGAAGAACATCCCGCCCAGGCTGAGGATTACCGTGTAGTACGCGCCCTTCAGCAGGAAGGGCGCGGAGTCCAGCGCAAGTTGGAAAGCCTCTCCCATTATTTGGTGACGTCAGCGCTGAAGTATTTTTCCGAAAGCTTTTTCAGCGTACCGTCGGCACGCAGCTTGTCGATGGCCTTGTTCACCGCTGCCAGCAACTCAGGCTCGCCTTTGCGCAGGGCAATGCCGGCTTCCTGACGGGAGAACGCTTCGCCGGCGGCGGAAGTGTCCTTGGCCTTCTTGGCGTATTCCAGCGCGGCGAGGCGGTCGATCAGGATGGCGTCGGTGCGGCCGTTACGCAGGTCTGCGAACTTGCTCGGATCATCTTCGTAGGTGCGCACGTCAGCGGTCGGCACGTTGGCTTTAACCCACTGCTCGTAGTTGGTGCCCAGGCCTACGCCGACTTTCTTGCCAGCCAGGTCGGCGGCAGACTTGATGTTCAGCTCGGCAGCTTTTTTGGTCAGCACCAGCGCCTGAATCCCGGAAATGGTGTACGGCTCGGAGAAGTCATACTTCTTCTTGCGCTCTTCGGAGATGGTCACCTGGTTGACCACTGCGTCCAGACGCTTGGATTCCAGCGCCGCGAGGATGCCGTCCCATTTGGTCGGTTGCAGTTTGACCTTCACGCCCAGCTCTTTGGCCAGGGCTTCGGAGAATTCGACTTCGAAGCCGGTCAGTTTGCCGTCGGCGTCAACGAAACTGAACGGTGGGTAAGTGCCTTCCAGGCCGACGTTGATCACGCCAGCGTCCTTGATTTTTTGCAGTTGCTCACCGGCAACCGCTTGCCCCAGTAGACCGGCGCTCAGCGCCAGGCCCAGCGAACCCACCAGCAGATTTCGACGTAGTGCGGAAAAATTCATGACAAGCCCCTGTGATTTCTTATGAAGACGCTTTTAGGAATGTTGGCAAAATCGGGATTTGGACGACTGCGATATCCTGCCCTAAAGCAGCGTATGCGTCTCGCTGCAAATTCGCCTGCGGCGTGACTATATGATGGTGCTTATAGATAGGAAAATAATAAATATTGCGTTTGTTATTCCTTAATGGAATATGCGTCGGTTAGACCGCTATCGCCGGCAAGCCGGCTCCTACAGGGTTTTGTGTCGGACGTAAAACCGCGGACGACACCGATCCTGTAGGAGCCAGCTTGCTGGCGATAGAGCGCGCAGCGCTCTCAGAACGCCGAATCGTAGGCAAACAACGCCGGCGCCCCGCCGGTGTGCAGGAAAATGATCGGTCCCTCATCAAAACGCTGACGCCCAATCCCGTCCAGCAACCCCGCCATCGCCTTGCCGGTATACACCGGGTCCAGCAACAGACCTTCCTGGCTCGCAACCAGTTTTACCGCCGACAACGTCCCGGCATTCGGCTCGCCATAGCGCGGGCCGAAATATTCGTCCCACAACTCGACTTTGAAGCTCGCTGGCAGGCTGACGCCCAACAGCGCTGCGGTGCGTTCGGCGAGGCCTTGAACCTTCGGCCGCTGATCTTCTTCGCTGCGCGAAACCGTCACGCCAATCACTGGCAAATCCGGCAGTGCTTCGCTCAACGCGAGCGCCAGGCCGCTGTGGGTCCCGGCGCTGCCCGAGGCCAACACGACGGCGGCGAAAGTCAGGCCGGTGTCCTTGATCTGTTCGGCCAATTCCAGCCCGGCGCGCACATAACCCAGGGCGCCCAGCGCATTGGAGCCACCAATCGGCACCAGATACGGCTTTTTGCCGTTGCTGCGCAGGCGTGCGGCCAATGCTTCCAGTTGCTCATCGGCGTTGTCGAGGTTGTCCACCAACTCGACCTTGGCATCGAACAGGTCAAGCAGCAGCCGATTGCCGTTGCCGACGTAGTTGGCGTCTTCGGTGCCCAAAGGATTTTCCAGCAACGCTACGCATCCCAGGCCCAGTTTGGCGGCGAGGGCGGCGGTCTGGCGCACGTGGTTGGATTGCAGCGCGCCGGCGGTGATCAGCGTGTCCGCGCCCTGGGCCAGCGCATCGGCGCCCAGGTATTCGAGTTTGCGCAGCTTGTTGCCGCCCATCGCCAGCGGCGTCAGGTCATCGCGTTTGACGTACACGTCGCGGCCCAGCCAGGCTGACAGGCGTTCGAGTTTTTCCAGAGGGGTCGGGTGGCCGAGCAGATCGAGGCGGTCAAAACGGGCGAGCTGTTGTTTGATCATGGGTCCGTACTGGCGGTGAGAGATGTCAGGACTATAGGCACGCCCAAATGCATGGGCAACCGGCAAGATTACTTATAGCCAAAAGTGCTGAGCACAGCACAATCAGTTCTTAATTCGGTTTCCAGACCTTGCCGTAAAGTAATCGCCGTCAGTGCGGCCAGACAGTCCGGCCGCCCGTGTGGAGTTTTTACCGTGAGCGAGCGTTCCAGCCATTGGCAATTGCAGACCATCGTCAGCCAACTGCGCACGGCGCGTGACGAGTGGCGTGCACAAAACGGCCGCGCCAGCGGCGAGCAGGGTGGCCGCGAGTTGCCTTCCCGAGCGGCCATGGCGGAGATTCTTGAAGCGTTGTGCGGGGCGTTGTTCCCGATGCGCCTGGGGCCGGTGGACCTGCGCGAGGAGAGTGAAGATTTCTACGTCGGTCACACGCTGGACGTCGCGTTGAATGCATTGCTTGGGCAGGCACGGCTCGAACTGCGTTACGCCGCCCGCCACAGTGCCTCGGCCGACACTGAAGTCGAAGCCAAAACGATCCAGATCATCCAGGACTTCGCACTCGCCCTGCCGGGCCTGCGCAGCCTGCTGGACACCGATGTGCTGGCGGCCTATCACGGTGACCCGGCGGCCCGCAGCGTCGATGAAGTGCTGCTGTGCTATCCGGGGATTCTGGCGGTGATTCACCATCGCCTCGCCCACCATTTGTACCGTGCCGGGCTGCCGCTGCTGGCGCGGATCAGTGCAGAAATCGCGCACTCGGCGACCGGTATCGACATTCACCCGGGCGCGCAGATCGGCCGCAGCTTTTTCATCGATCACGGGACAGGCGTGGTGATCGGCGAGACCGCGATCATCGGCGAGCGTGTGCGGATTTATCAGGCCGTGACCCTGGGCGCCAAACGCTTCCCGGCGGATGAAGACGGCCAGTTGCAAAAGGGCCATCCGCGGCATCCGATTGTTGAGGACGATGTGGTGATTTATGCCGGCGCGACCATCCTGGGGCGGATCACCATCGGCAAGGGCTCGACCATTGGCGGCAACGTCTGGCTGACCCGCAGTGTGCCGGCAGGGGCCAACCTGACGCAGGCGAATTTGCAGCATGATGATGGGACGCAGAAGTAAGGCCCGAAAGCTTTAGCGGCCTTTCTGACGCCATCGCCGGCAAGCCGGCTCCTACAAAGTTTGTGCCGTACTCGGAATTACCGTTCGACATATAACCCTGTAGGAGCCGGCTTGCTGGCGATCGGTTTCAAGACAAACCGCGATAACGGCATCCACCCATTTCCCCACTGAACACCCCCCCCAAACCCCACGTCATACCCATCCTTGAGCTAGCGTACGAACACTACCGCCGAGCCCTGCGATTAGTCCTTAGCCCCCTATCCATGTTTAACTTGAACGCTCATTCAAGTTAAACCGTCGGTTTGCTGCCCGCTCACAACAGGAGGCTTGCCCTTGCCGAGTCCGTTATTGATTGCCCGGTTTCACCCCCTCGAGGTGCACCTTTCATGAGCGCATCGTCCACCCCCGCCAGCGGCCAGATCCGCATGAATCCGCCGGTGTTTTACTTCGCGGCGACGTTTATTTTTCTGTTCGGCATTGTCGTTATTGCCATGCCTGAACAAGCCGGCGCCTGGTTGCTGCAAGCGCAAAACTGGGCGGCCAATACGGTCGGCTGGTATTACATGCTCGCGATGACGCTGTATCTGGTCTTCGTGGTGGTCACCGCCTTGTCTGGCTACGGCAAGATCAAGCTCGGTGCCGACCACGACGAGCCCGAATTCAGTTACCTGTCCTGGGCCGGCATGCTGTTCGCCGCCGGGATCAGCATCACGCTGTTCTTCTTTTGCGTGTCCGAACCATTGACCCATCTTTTGCAACCGCCGCAAGGCGAGGCCGGCACAGCGGACGCGGCGCGCCAGGCGATGCAGATTCTGTTTCTGCATTGGGGCCTGCACGGCTGGGGCGTGTTTGCATTCGTCGGCATGGCGCTGGCCTACTTCGCATACCGCCATAACCTGCCGTTGGCCTTGCGTTCGGCGCTGTACCCACTGATCGGCAAACGCATCAACGGCCCGATCGGTTATGCGGTGGATGGCTTCGGCATCATCGCCACGGTGTTCGGCCTCGGTGCCGACATGGGCTTCGGCGTGTTGCACCTCAACTCGGGTCTGGACTACCTGTTCGGCATCGCTCACACCCAGTGGATTCAGGTCGGCCTGATCACGCTGATGATGGGCGCGGCGATCATCGTCGCGGTGGCAGGCGTCGATAAAGGCGTGCGGGTGATGTCCGACATCAACATGCTGCTGGCCTGTGCGCTGCTGCTGTTCGTGTTGTTCGCCGGCCCTACGCAGCACCTGCTCAATACCCTGATCCAGAACCTCGGCGACTACCTCGGCGCCTTGCCGATGAAAAGTTTCGACCTCTACGCCTACGACAAACCCAGCGACTGGCTGGGCGGCTGGACGGTGTTCTACTGGGCGTGGTGGATCGCGTGGTCGCCATTCGTGGGCCTGTTCATCGCACGGATTTCCCGTGGCCGCACCATCCGCGAATTCGTCTTCGGCGTGCTGTTGATTCCGCTCGGTTTCACCCTGGCGTGGATGTCGATTTTCGGCAACAGCGCCATCGACCAGGTGCTTAACCACGGCATGAGCGCGCTCGGCATGTCGGCCATAGACAACCCGTCGATGACTCTCTACTTGCTGCTGGAAACCTACCCGTGGAGCAAAACCGTGATTGCGGTCACGGTGTTCATCAGCTTCGTGTTCTTCGTCACCTCGGCCGATTCCGGCACCGTGGTGCTGTCGACACTCTCGGCCAAGGGCGGCAACCCGGATGAAGACGGGCCGAAATGGCTGCGGGTGTTCTGGGGCGCGATGACCGCGCTGGTCACCAGTGCGCTGCTGTTTTCGGGCAGCATCGATGCGCTGAAGTCAGCGGTGGTACTGACTTCGTTGCCGTTCTCGATGATCTTGCTGCTGATGATGTGGGGCCTGCACAAAGCGTTTTATCTGGAGTCGCAGAAGCAGATCGCGCAGCTGCATTCCCTGGCGCCGGTGTCCGGATCGCGGCGCGGCGGTTGGCGTCAGCGTTTGAGTCAGGCGGTGCATTTCCCGTCGCGGGATGAGGTCTATCGCTTCCTCGACACGACGGTGCGCCCGGCGATTGAAGAGGTGTCGGCGGTGTTCGTCGAGAAGGGTTTGAACGTGATCACTCAACCCGATCCGGCAAACGACAGCGTCAGCCTGGAAATCGGTCACGGCGAGCAGCATCCGTTCATCTATCAGGTGCAGATGCGTGGCTACTTCACGCCGTCATTCGCCCGTGGCGGCATGGGTCCCAAGCAACTCAACAATCGCCGTTATTATCGGGCCGAAGTGCACCTGAGCGAGGGCAGTCAGGACTACGATCTGGTGGGTTACACCAAGGACCAGGTCATCAACGACATCCTCGATCAGTACGAGCGGCACCTGCAGTTTTTGCATCTGGTGCGTTGAGCTCAGGCCTCGCTGCTCATCACCATGAACAACACCAGCGCCGCCACCGGGATGCTGAACACGATGCTGCCGACCACCAGCTCCGTGGTCACGGACTGGCCGGCGGTGACCACGCCGATGGCGCCGTTGATCATCGTCAGGGCCAGCCACAACACGATGAAGCTGTAGGTCAGCGTCTGGCGGCTGAAGCCGATGTTTTCGCCGATGAACAGCATCAGCGCCAGGAGGACCAGGCCGAAGGTGATGATGATCGTGGTGTGCATGATGCGTTCCTCCCTTCAGGTGTGTGTTGCCCTTGAGACCGCTATCGCGAGCAGGCTCGCTCCCACAAGGAGCACCGCGGTCCCTGTGGGAGCGAGACCGGCTTGCCGGCGAAGGGGTCACTGCGGTGTCAGCTCAAGCAAGTCATCAATACCAATGCGCTTGGCAAAATCGATCCGAACCCGCTCCGAAACCTGCAGCACCTCTGCTGCGCCGTCCCCGACAAAATCAATCACCGATCGCGCTGGACGTGAGCCTTGCGGCAAACCGACGATCCGCACGATGTCATCGGCCACTGCCTGTGGATCAGCATCCTGCGGCGTCAGCGCACTCAAACGCTCGCCGACTTTATCCATCACGCCGTCATATCGAGCATAGGCCTCGCTACGCGCGATGTCCGCCGGTTTTCCTGCGCTCGGAAAATGATCGGTGCCGCGAGTGAAGGCGCCGGGCACCACAATCGAAGTCTCGATACCAAACCGAGTCAGTTCATAAGACATGCTCACCGCCAGAGAATCCATTGCCGCTTTCGCCGCTGCGTAAGGCCCCATGAACGGTGGAAAACCGCCCTTGGTCGTGGTGCTGCTGATCCACAACACCAACCCTGACGCCTGAGCACGCATCTGTGGCAACACCGCACGACTGACCCGCTGGGCACCGTAGAAATTGGTGTCGAAGACGTTCATGATTTCTTCGGCGGTGAAGGCTTCCGTCGGCCCGATCACCAAATGCCCGGCGTTTTGCATCACCACGTCCAGGCGCCCTTGTTCGGCCACGATGGTCGCGACCGCCGCGTCTGCCGACGCTTGCGACAACACGTCCAGCTCCAGCGGATGCAACTCAACCTTTTGTTCTCTGGCCCAGAGTCGAATGCCCTCGGCCCGTGCGGCGTTGCGACCGTTCACTCCACGCATGCTGGCGTAAACAATGTGCCCGGCTTGCGCGAGGGATTCTGCGGCGAGTTTGCCGATACCGGTCCCGGCGCCGGTGATGAGAATGACTGATTTCATGACGTTGTCCTCTTGAGAAATTGGGTAGGTTTGGGCTTCAGGCGCGACGGGGAAGACGTTGTTGCGCGACATGGGACAACCAGCCAGCGACGGAACCGAGGGCCCCGGCACTGCCCAGTTCGGCGAAGCTTTCCAGGGAGGGTTCCAGGTGCGAGGCGAACCAGGTGATCAGGCCGAGGAAGTAAGCGACGACGTTATTCATCGTCCGGGTGACCCGCAGCGACACCACGACCATTGCCACGACAAACACCACGACCGGCAGGGCAAACAGGCCGAGGCTGGGCGCCAGCGCTCCGATGCTCAGCGCCGCGCCCATGCCGAAGGCAATGCCCGTCAGCACGCAGCCGAGGTTCACCAGGCCGTCGCGCAAGGTCAGGCCGCGGCTGAAGAACGCTACCCAACCGACAAACATTGCCCAGACCGGTAAGGTCAACAACAGGCTGGAACCTGCGGCCAGTGCGGCGGTGGCTGCCGCCA
>NZ_AKJI01000091.1:0-31461 GCF_000282415.1 Pseudomonas sp. GM60 | reverse complement strand
AGGACCGGAGCGAGGGCATGCCGAGCCTAGGCGAGGCACCGAACGAAAGGGGCAAGAGCCCTTTGGTTACTTTGGGGCTTTTCCAAAGTGACTCGCCGTAAGGGCGAAACCAATAGCCGGCGTTACCGCAGAAAACGGATATTCACACCAACCGCAAAAACACCAAACCTCACTCACCCACCCGCCGCCCCGGAAAAAACAACTCAAAACACGTCACCCCATCACTGCTGCTGACACTGTAAGCCCCGTTATGCAACTGCATGATCGTCGCCACGATCGACAGCCCCAAGCCATTGGAATGAGCCGAACGCTCGCGGGATTCGTCAACCCGGTAAAAGCGCTCGAACAGCCGGGGCAGGTGCTCGGCAGGGATGGTCTGGCCAAAGTTACGCACGATCACCCGGATACCCTCAGCCGAAGGTATGGCGCGAATGACCAGCTCAGAATGCGCCGCGCCATATTTGATGGCATTGGCGCACAGGTTGGCCAACGCACGGCGCAGCAGCATCGGCTCAGCCCAAATCACGCCGCTGCCCTGGGCATCGATGCTGATCCCGACATCCGCCGCCAGCCCTTCAAAATAGTCGGCCATACGTTCCATTTCGTCAGCGGCATCCAGCTCCTGGCGTTGGCTCAGGGCACTGGCCGGGTCGGTACGCGCCAGAAACAGCATGTTGTCGAGCATCCGCGCCAGACGCTCAAGCTCTTCGACGTTGGAGGCGAGCAGTTGCTGATAGGCCTCGACGCTGCGGTTCTGCTGCAACGCAACCTGGGTTTCGCCGAGCAGGTTGTTGATCGGCGTGCGCAATTCATGGGCCATGTCGGTCGAGACCTGACCCAGTTGCACGAAACCCTTGCCCAAACGGTCGAGCATTGCATTGAGCGCGTCGATCATCGGCAGCAGCTCCCGTGGCGCGCCCTGGCCATCGAGGCGCTCGGTGAGGTTGCCGACGCCGATGCCGTGGGCATGCCGGGCCAGGCGTCGCACGGGCAGCAGGCCGCGATGCACCAGCAGATAGCCGGACAGCGCCAGCAGAATCGCCGCCACGCTGGCGAACAGGTACACGTTGAGGCGGTAGCGGGCGAGCACGGCGGTGCGCTCGGTCATCAGGCGTCCGGTGACCACCTGCAAGCTGCCCATATCGTCGGATTCGATGGTCGCCGCGACGGCCGCGAAAGGGACGCCGTCCACGCCGGGATAGTGCTGCACATCGGCCAGACTCAACGGATGGTCCATCGACACCGGTGCCAGCGATGGCAAGGCGAGGTTGCCGGGATTGACCACCAGCAGCGGTTTTTGTCCGGCGGCGCCAATGGTCAGCAGGGCTTCGCGATTGCCCAGCATGTTCTGGAACAGCGCCGGTTTGGTCCTGATCAGCTCCAGCGTATTGCTGTCGTTGAGGAAGGTGCGCAGTTGATCGATGCGGTTCACCAGGGCCGCGTCGTCGCGGCGGATCAGCTCGCGCTCCAGGTCGCGGTACAGCGCCACGCCCAACAGGGTCAGCGAGACAAACGCGAGCAGGGCAAACACCAGCGCCAGGCGCAGTGTCAGGGAATGGCGAAGGCGACTCATACCTGGGTGTCGAAGCGGTAGCCGATACCGCGCACGCTGTGGATCAGCTTGAGCTGGAACGGGTCATCGATTTTCAGGCGCAAGCGACGCACGGCGACGTCGACGACGTTGGTGTCACTGTCGAAATTCATGTCCCAGACCCGTGACGCGATCATCGAGCGCGACAAGACCTGGCCTTGATGCGTGGCAAACAAATGCAGCAGGGCGAATTCCTTGTTGGTCAGGGTGATCTTCACGCCTGCGCGGGTGATGCGGCGCTTGAGCACGTCGATCTGCAGGTCGTCCACCTGCAGCTGTTCTTCTTCGCGGGTGGGACCACGGCGGGTCAGGGTGCGCAGGCGCGCCACCAGTTCGGCGAAGGAAAAAGGCTTGATCAGGTAATCGTCGGCGCCCAGTTCCAGGCCCTTGATGCGGTCGGCGATGTCATCCCGCGCGGTGAGAAACAACACCGGTGTGTCGGCTTCCTTGCGCAAGCGGCGCAGAACCTCCCAGCCATCCATTTTCGGCATCATCACGTCCAGCACGATGACATCGAAATCGTGCTCCAGAGCCAGGTGCAGGCCATCGATGCCGTCCCGCGCCAGGCTGACGGAGTAACCGAGCTCCTGCAGGCCGTTGAGCAGGTAATTGCCTGCCTTGGGTTCGTCTTCGACTACCAGGATATTCATGGGGTTTGTGCCTCAGCCAATTGGCGCCAGTGTAGCCGGATCAATGATCGTTGGTGCAGCCCGTGCCGTTGACCTGGTAATCGAGGACGTGCTCGCGACCCTGGTGGTCGAGGTAGTCGAGTCGCGCCGGGATCACGCCGCATTGCTGCGAGATGTCGGTACTGGCGAGGACTTTGGCGACGTCCATGTGCACGAAGAAACCGGTCTTGTCGTGGATTACCGGCGCAGTGGTCTGCGTATCGGCAAACGCCGAGCCGGTGGCGAGGAGGGCGGCGAAACCGAGGATTAACATTTTCATGAGGTGTCTCTCTATTCAGGTTGGCTGCCGGGAATGGCCTGACAGTGAGTTCAGGTTAAACAGGCGATCCGGACAGCCGACCAACAGTTCAATGACAAAGTTGTAATGAAACCGGGCCTGGCGTTATGGCTGGCGGCCGGAGGCTTCGAGGATCAGGTCGGCGATTTCTTTGGAGTGGGAAACCAGCGACAAATGGCTCGACGGCAGCTCGATGGTGGTCGCGCCCATGCGTTTGGCGAGGAAGCGTTCGAGGTCCGGGTTGATGGTCTGGTCGAGGCTGGAGACCGCGTACCACGACGGTTTGCTGTGCCAGGCGGCTGCGGTGGTGCGATCAGTGAACAGGGTTTTGGCAATCGGTTGCTGCACGGCGAACAGTTGCATCGCCTTGTCGTGGGGCACGTCGCTGGCGAAATATTTGAGGAAGGCATCCTGTTTCAGGCTGACGAAACCGTCGTGTTCTTCGGTGCCGGCTCGCACGGGCATGGTCGGGTATTTGGCTGACAGGGCGACGAAATCTTCCCCGGCGTCCGGGGCGCGGGCCGCAACGTATACCAGCGAGCTGACCTTTGGATTGACCCCCGCTTCACTGACCACGGTGCCGGCGTAGGAGTGGCCGACCAACACCGTCGGGCCGTCCTGTTGGTTGAGTACACGCTGGGTGGCGGCGACGTCATCGGCGACCGAGGTCAACGGGTTTTGAACGGCGGTGACGTGCAATCCGGCGGCCTGCAACCGCGAAATCACGTCCGCCCAGCTCGAGCCATCGGCCCAGGAGCCGTGTACCAGCACGACGTTGTCGGCCTTGACCGGCGCGATGTCGCCGGCCATGGCGGAGCCGGTGCCGAGCATCAGCAGGCTGGCGGCGATCAGGCAGAGTTTGCTCAATGGTTTCATGGTATCGACCCTTGTCATCATCAGTGGGAGGCGTCACCCGGTGTGGGTGACTGACGACGCCACTTTAGGAAGCGAGGGTGCTGGCTACGCTGACAAGTCGATGACAAGTTTGTAATGCACGGCCATTGGGTTTTGCGGTGATCTTGCGACCGTCATCGCCGGCAAGCCGGCTCCTACAAGTACGTGGTGTTTGTACCGAATCCTTGTAGGAGCCGGCTTGCCGGCGATGGGGCCGGTGAGGGCACCTAACGCTCAAGCGCTTCCTTTTCAGCCTGCTGCGCAAACCATTGCAGGACCATCGCGCAAGCCGGATGAGCAACGGCTGAAGGCTGCAGATTCAACGCGTAAATACCGCGTGTTGCCAACGGCCGGCCAAACGGGATAACCAGCACCCCTCGCTCTATCGACTCTCCTGCCAGTGTCATATCCGTCATCGCCACACCCAATCCTCGCGCCGCCGCGTCCAGCGCCAGTTCATCGAGGTTGAAGGGGATGTGCCGGTAATCATCCAGCGATTTACCGCCATTGGCCGACAACCATTGAGCCCAATCATTGCGGTCCGCCGAGCGATGCAACAGCGGGAAACTCACCAGGTCTTCCACCGCTGCCAATGGCCGCGTCGAGGTGCCCAGCCCGGGCGCGCACACCGGCACCAACGCTTCCTTGAACAGGGTCAGGCTACCGGGATCAGCGGACGGCTCGGGTAGATAGAGAATGTACGCATCACTGTCGATGGCCGGCTCCACCACTTCTGTCGCCACGGTCTCGATCGACAGCGAAACCTGCGGATGACTTCGATAAAACTCGCTCAACTTCGGCAGCAGCCAGCGAACCGCCAGCGACACATGCATGCGGATGCGGAAGGGGCGTTCCTGTGGCGAGAGGCGGTCCTCCAGGGTTTTCAGTTGCGCCAGGATATTTCGTGCGGTTGCCAACACCTGTTCGCCTTCCGGCGTCAGTCGCACATGGCGGCTGTTCCGCGCAAACATCGGCACGCCAAAGTGGCTTTCCAGCAGCTGAATCTTTCGGCTCACCGCACTTTGGGTCAGGCACAGCCTGGCGGCCGCTTGGGTGAAGCTGCCCGAGTCGGAGACTTCCACCAGCGCCTGCAAGGCCTGGAGCGAAGGAACGTGGCGAATTTTATCCATGCGTTTTCTGAATGGCTCGATGATTTTATAACGTTGGTTGTATCACTACAGGCCTTATAGATTCTAGCTCTGGCGAGCGTTTTCCGGAAACGTCCATGCGATTACAGCATGTGCTCGCAGAATGACAGTCAATGAGGTGAGGCATGACCAATGAATGTGGCTGGATTGCGCAGGCGGGAAGTTCAGCCGCTCGCGGTCCTCTCAAAGGCACGGTAAAAGCCGACTGGCTGATTATCGGTGCCGGTATCACCGGGCTGAGTGCCGCGCACTCACTCGCGCAATTGCACCCTCAGGCGCGGATCGTGATCGTCGACCGGCAACGCGCGGCGCAGGGCGCTTCGGCGCGCAACTCAGGCTTCGTCGTAGGCCACGAACATCCGACCAGGGACGAGTTGATCGGCAACCACGGGTTTGCCGGTTATGAAGTGGACACCGCGATTTCACGGGCTGCCAGCGACGAAGTGCGCCAACGCATCGCCCGTCACGGTATCGAATGCGACTTCAGGGATTGCGGTTACTTCTTCGCGGTCAGCGACCCAGGCAAGTTGACCGATGTCGAGGGAAAACTGGCCACGCTACGCGCCGTCGGTGCCTCTGCTGAGTTTCTGCAAGGTGAGCAACTGAGCGAAAAACTCGGCACCCGGCACTACCAGGCCGCGATCTGGTGCGGTCAGGGCAACGCGCTGCTGCAACCGGCGAAATACGTGAAGGGCTTGCTGGATGCACTGCCGGACAACGTAACCGTGTTCGAGAACACCGACATCACTGGCCTGGAGCGTCTGGGCAAAGGGCGAATTCGCGCCAATGGCATCGCTGGCAGCATCGAGGCGACGCAAGTCATGGTGTGCCTGAACGCGTTCATTCCCCGGTCGGGCATAGAGGACAGCGGAACCTTCCCGATGGAACTCAGCGCCAGTCTTACCCGTCCGCTCAGCGATGAAGAGTTCCAGTCCATCGGCGCCGTCGAGCCGTGGGGCGTGCTCTCCACCCGGCCGCTCGGCGCCACAGTGCGCCTGACCCCGGACCGTCGCGTGATGATCCGCAACACTGCGGAGTACCGCTCCCGTGACCTGACCGACAGTGAACTGCTGCATCGGCGCAAACACCATGTGCTCGGCTTGCAACGGCGCTTTCCGTTTTTGGGCGAGCAGGACATCCAGTACACCTGGACCGGACATTTGAGCGCCTCGCGCACCGGGCAACCCTATTTCGGCAAGGTCGAAGAGGGCGTGTTTGCGGTGGCCGGCTGCAATGGTTCGGGCGTTGCGCGCGGCACGCTGTGGGGGCGATTGCTCGCCGAAATGGCCTCGGGCACCTGCTCGCCGATCCTCGAATCGGTCATGCGCAGGGCGCAACCGGGCTGGCTGCCGCCAAAGCCCTTGCTCGATATCGGTGCCATGCTTCGCATGCGCGTGGAGGCGGTCAGGGCCAGAACAGAAATCTAGAAACCCCGGCGATCAAAAAACAACAAAAGCTCATCAATAAGGTGATTGAACATGCGCGCGAACACAATTCCCCTGATGGTTGTACTGACCACGTTGTCGGCCGCCACATACGCCGACGAAGTCGTCAATATTTCCAACTGGAACGGCTACATCGCCGAAGACACCCTGACCAGCTTCACCCAGGCAACCGGGATCAAGGCGACTTACGACATCCACGACAGCAACGAAGTGCTGGAATCCAAGCTGATGACCGGCAACACCGGCTACGACGTGGTCAGCCCTTCGAACCATTTCCTGTCGCG
The DNA here is from genome assembly GCF_000282415.1 of Pseudomonas sp. GM60. Taxonomy (NCBI): domain Bacteria; kingdom Pseudomonadati; phylum Pseudomonadota; class Gammaproteobacteria; order Pseudomonadales; family Pseudomonadaceae; genus Pseudomonas; species Pseudomonas sp. GM60. The sequence goes on along the minus strand of NZ_AKJI01000091.1, from coordinate 25,133 downwards.
CCTGATCAAGGCCGGGGCCATTCAGAAACTCGACCGGAGCCAGCTGCCGAACTGGAAAAACCTGGACCCGGCGTTGATGAAAAAGCTCGAGGTCAATGACCCGGGCAACCAGTACGGCTATCCGTACATGTGGGGCACGGCGGGGATCGGTTACAACGTCGAGAAGATCAAGGCGATCTTCGGCAACACCGATGTCACCCATTCCTGGAAGCTGTTTTTTGAAGAAGAAAACATCAAGAAACTCAGCCAGTGCGGCGTGGCGATCATCGATAACCCGACGCAAATCCTGCCAATCACCCTCAATTACCTGGGCCTGCCGCCCCATAGCCACGAGCCGGCGGACTACAAGAAAGCCGAGCAGGCGCTGCTGAAAATCAGGCCGTACGTGCAGTACTTCCATGCGTCCAAGTACATCAGTGACCTGGCGAACGGCAATGTCTGCGCGGTGATCGGCTTCAACGGCGACATCGTTCAAGCTGCCGCCAGCGCCAAGGAAGCGAACAACGGCATCGACATCGCTTACTCGATTCCTGACGAAGGCTCGACCCTGTGGTTCGACATGGTGGTCATGCCCAAAAGCGCGCCGCACGAGAAAAACGGCTACGCCTACATGAACTACCTGCTGACGCCGCAAGTCATTGCCAACATCAGCAACAGCATCCACTACGCCAACCCCAACCTCGCCGCGGATCAATATGTGACCCCGGCCGTGAAGCAGGACCTGGCGATCTACCCGCCGAAGAGCGTGCTGGACAAGCTGTTCACTGTCGAGGAACTGCCGGCGGCGATTGCGCGGTTGAGCACGCGTCTGTGGACCAAGTTGAAAACCAATACCTGAGGGTGATTGCCCTTTCCTTGACTGTGCGAGTCAGGGAAGGGGCAGTGTCAGCGGGTCAATTCCGGTCAATGGCGCTCAAAAGCCATCCCGCAATCCTGCAACTGCTCCCACCGCGACGGCCACCATTTTGAGTCCGTGCAACGCCCCGCGCGTCCATGCAGGCGTCTTCCTGAAATGAACTGATTCACTGTTGTATGCCGCCATTCCAACCATGGCCTACGCTTATCCCGAGATGGCTGTTCAACGATCCGGATTTATACCCGGACCGACGTTCAGCCGGCGCCCCATAAAAACAAAAGTCCCGGGAGAAAACGCATGTTCGCATCGTTACGTCGATCCACCCTTTGCCTCGCGGTTGTCGTCACTGCCGCTGTGCTCACAACGCCTGCCTTTGCGCTGGAAACCGTCAAGTTCATGGCCCCAGGTTCCGTGGGTGGCGGTTATGACCAGACCGCTCGCGTGCTGGGCAAAGCCTTGATTGAAGCCAACGTGGCCAAATCCGTCACCTTCGAAAACAAGGGCGGCGCAGGTGGCACGCTGGGGCTGGCGCAGTTTGCCAACAGCACCAAGGGCGATCCGGATGCGCTGCTTGTGATGGGCGCGATCATGGTTGCTGGCATTGAGCAGAACAACCCGCAGATTACCTTGAAGGATGTGACGCCGATTGCCCGGTTGTTCACTGAGTACAACGTAATTGCGGTGCGCAAGGAATCCGAATTCAAAACCCTGGACGACTTGCTGAAAGCCTTCAAGGAAAAACCGACCAGCATTGCCTGGGGCGGGGGCTCCAAGGGCTCGATCGATCACATCGGTATTGCTGAACTGGCCGCGAAAATGGGCGTCCCGGTCAACAAGGTCAATTACGTCGCCTTCGCCGGCGGAGGTGAAGTGGTTGCCCAGGCGTTGGGCGGGCAGATCAAAGTCATCACTGGCGGTTATGCCGAACTTGGCCAATACATCAGGAGCGATCAGTTCCGTGTACTCGCCATCGGCGCACCGGAGCGCGTTGCAGGCATCGACGCCCCGACGCTTAAAGAAAGCGGGTATGACGTGATCATCGGCAACTGGCGTGGTGTTTACGGTGCCGCGGGCCTCACGCCCGAGCAGCGCAAGGAAGTCACCGACGCCGTGGTGGCAGCCGCCAACAGCAAAGTCTGGAAAGACAACATCGAAACCAACAAATGGTCACCCAACATCCTCACCGGTGACGAGTTCGGCAAATTCGTCGATGCGGAGCACGTGCGGCTGCGGGCAATGCTGGTGGAAGTGGGGCTGGTCAAGCCATGAGTCAATCGCGTGCAATCGTGCCGGTGCAACTGGCGATTGGCGTCGGTGTGCTCGCCATTAGCGCCATGCTGGGCTACGGCGCCTTTCTGTTTCCCGAGGAGATGGGGTTCGTCATCCTGGGGGCGTACGTCTATCCCTACGCCGTGGCGGTATTCCTCGCGGGCGTGGGGGTGGTTCTGTGCTTTCAAGCCGTCACCGGCGGTTTTCGCGAACTGGCCGATCACGATGACGAATCCGCCAAAGTGGTGCCTGGCGGCAAAGCGGGGGTGGCCTGGGTGACGGGGGGGCTGCTAGGCGTTGCCGTGCTTATCAATCTCATTGGCTTTGTCCTGTCGGCCGCGTTGTTGTTTGCCTGTTCGGCGCGGGGTTTCGGCAGTCGTCATCCGCTGCGCGATCTCGCCATCGGCATTGCCCTGACGCTCCCGATTTATTGGCTGTTCAATGCCGGGCTGGGGGTTTCCCTTCCGCCGCTTGTCAACGCCTGGATCTGATTCAGGCCGCAGGAGATCAACAGGGTGGATATTCTCGCAAGCCTGGCAATGGGGTTTTCCTCGGCTCTGACGCCGATCAATCTGATGTGGGGGTTCATTGGTTGTCTGCTCGGCACCGCCATCGGCGTCTTGCCGGGCATCGGGCCGGCGCTGACCGTGGCGCTGTTGCTGCCCATTACCGCGAAGGTCGATCCTACCGGCGCGCTGATCATGTTCGCCGGTATCTACTACGGCGCGCAGTTCGGCGGTTCCACGACCTCCATTTTGCTCAATACCCCAGGGGAATCGTCTTCCATGGTCACGGCCCTGGAAGGCAACCTCATGGCCCGCAATGGCCGAGCGGGACCGGCCTTGGCCACGGCGGCCATCGGGTCCTTTGTGGCAGGCACTGTCGCGACGGTTCTGCTGACCTTGTTTGCGCCCATTGTGGCGAAACTGGCACTGAAGTTCGGGCCTGCGGAGTATTTCGCGATTCTGGTGCTGTCGTTCACGACGGTGTCTGCGGTGCTCGGGGCGTCGATGTTGCGCGGCTTTGCATCCCTGGGGATTGGCTTGACCATCGGTTTGATCGGGCTGGACTCAACTTCGGGTATCGCTCGTTACACCTTGGGCGTCCCGGAGCTGGTCGATGGCATCGAAGTCGTGCTGGTCGCGGTCGGGTTGTTTGCGGTGGGCGAGGCGCTGTACAGCCTGCTGTATCAGAAAGAAGAGGCCTCCGGTCGACACCGCATGTCCTCGTTGTGGATGACGCGCGCCGACTGGAAACGCTCGGTTCCGGCCTGGCTGCGAGGGACGCTGATCGGTTTTCCCTTTGGTTCGATTCCGGCCGGTGGTGCGGAGATCCCGACGTTCCTGTCCTATTCGACCGAGCGCAAACTCAGCAAGTATCCGAAAGAATTTGCCGCCAACAAAGGCGAGGGGGCCATCGAGGGCGTCGCCGGCCCTGAAGCGGCGAACAACGCAAGCGCCACCGGTTCGTTGGTGCCGTTGCTGACGCTTGGTATCCCGACTTCCGCCACGGCAGCCATCCTGTTGGCGGCGTTCCAGAACTACAACCTGCAACCGGGGCCGCTGCTGTTTGAAACCTCGGGTGCACTGGTCTGGACCCTGGTGGCCTCGCTGTACATCGGCAACGTCATCCTGCTGGTGCTGAACCTGCCGTTGGTGGGGCTCTGGGTCAAACTGCTGCAAATCCCTCGGCCTTATCTGAATGCCGGGATCCTGGTGTTCGCCACCATCGGTGTGTATGGCATGCGTCACTCATCTTTCGACCTGTTGCTGATGCTGGCGATCGGGTGGGGCGGGGTGTTGATGCGGCGGTTCGACTTCCCCGTCGCGCCGGTGATCGTGGGCATGCTGCTGGGGCCGATGGCGGAGAAACAGCTGCGTAACGCGTTGTCGATCAGCGAGGGCGACTGGACGGTGTTTCTGACACAGCCGATTTCCGCCGCGTTTCTGGCGTTGACGTTGCTGGTGCTGGTGGTGCCGCATTTGCTGCATGCCAGAGGCATCAAGTTGCATGAGGATGATTGAGCCTGTGCGGTGGCGACCTGACAGCCGACCTGATTCTGTGGATGTACTCGTTCCCCTGTAGGAGCCGGCTTGCTGGCGATAGCGGTGGGTCAGTCAAACTATTTATTGACTGGACGGACGCCATCGCCAGCAAGCCGGCTCCTACAGTTGATTTGTGTAATGGCTGAGTACCGCGTCCTCATGAAGTTGCCGACACCCAGTTGTTTTTGTTGATGAATACATTCGCATCAACGTTATGTCCGTTAGGCGATATCTACTGGCTTGTTAGCGTTAGTCGGTAATCGGCAGGCGCGTTAGAGTCGACCCACGCCCCTCGCCACCACCGGATAATACCGATGACCCGCCCCCGTTTTTTACCCGACAACTTCACCCTGACCCTGATCGGCGTGGTGATTCTCGCCAGCCTGCTGCCCGCCAGCGGTCAGGTCGCGGTCGGTTTTGGCTGGCTGACCAACATCGCCATTGCCCTGCTGTTTTTCCTGCATGGCGCCAAACTGTCGCGTGAATCGATCATCGCCGGGGCTGGCCACTGGCGCCTGCATTTGCTGGTGTTCAGCCTGACGTTTGTCCTGTTCCCCTTGCTTGGGCTGGCACTAAAACCCTTGCTGTCGCCGATGATCGGCGCCGACCTGTACATGGGCATGCTCTACCTCTGCGCGCTGCCCGCAACGGTGCAGTCAGCGATTGCGTTCACGTCCCTGGCGCGTGGAAATATTCCGGCGGCGATTTGCAGTGCGGCAGCCTCCAGCCTGTTCGGGATTTTCCTCACGCCGTTGCTGGTGACCTTACTGCTGAATGTGCACGGCGAAGGCGGCTCGACGCTCGATGCAATCCTGAAGATCAGCGTGCAACTGCTGCTGCCGTTCATTGCCGGGCAGATCGCTCGACGCTGGATCGGCGCCTGGGTTGCGCGCAACAAGAGCTGGCTGAAATTCGTCGACCAGGGCTCGATCCTGTTGGTGGTTTACGGCGCGTTCAGCGAGGCGGTGATCGAAGGGATCTGGCATCAGATTCCGCTTTGGGAACTGGCCGGACTGGTGGTTGCTTGCTGCATTTTGCTGGCGTTGGTCTTGCTGGCGTCCACCGTGCTGGGCAAGGCGTTCGGCTTCAATCAGGAAGACCGCATCACCATCCTGTTCTGTGGTTCGAAGAAGAGCCTGGCCACCGGCGTGCCAATGGCCCAGGTCCTGTTCGCCGGCAGCACCATGGGGGTGTTGATCCTGCCGTTGATGCTGTTCCACCAGATTCAACTGATGGTCTGCGCCGTGTTGGCGCAGCGCTATGCCAATCGCAAGGAAACCATCCCCGAACTCATGGCTCAGGTTGATCCTTGAGCGCCCCAAACAGTGAGCAGCTGAAGCAAATACCTAGACGCTGAAGCTGCGACTTGCAGATCCACTCGATATCACTTGCCTGACTGAGCCTGGTAAACCAGCAGGTTCGTATAGACCAAGGCCAATATCGGCGCTTACAGGCCTTTCGCATTGGCCCTTTCCAGAAGGTCTCCAATGATCTGATCGGCCTCGATACCTCGACCCGCCATCAGATCCCGGTACATCGACGATGTCTGTGGAGAGCCTTCCAGTGTGAGAAGACGATTAGCTTGCGCCAGGAACGGTTCGCTCGGTTCCTGCCCCACGGCGCGGACAATTGACACCACCTCATCGATCGCACGCATCGCGAATGCGTGACCTCCTTTGACGGATGCAACATCGCCAATGCTGCCTCTCATCAGGCAATTTATCGTTCCCATGGCGGCGAGCAGCGTCCATTTTTCCCACATGTCTCTCAAGATCGTCTTCGACGTTGTCGCGTCAAATCCGGCCTCGCGCATGAACGTGTGCACAAGAGCGATTCGCTCTGAGTCGCTGCCGTCCAACTCGCCATAGGCGATATCGTTAAACGTGCCCTGTTGGACGATGTGGCCATGCTCGTCAAGACTCGTCGCGACTTTGCAGACGCAGCCCAGCAGGCGGTCTGCACCGAATTGTTTTGCGATCACGTCCATATGCCGCATTCCGTTCAGCAACGGCAGGATAACGGTGTCAGGACCAACGGCAGCCTCCATGTCGCGTAAGGCCGAGTCGAGGGCATAGGCTTTAACCGCCAGCAGAACGATGTCGAAAGGGCCCTGGATTTGCGCTGATGTGATGAGCTGCGGTTGTATTCGATGTCGCCGGCCGGGCTTTTTACGCAGAGGCCAAGTTGCTCCAGCTGGCTCAGTCGCTGCGGTCGCACAAGGAACGTGACATCCCGACCGGCGCTGGCGAGCTTGGCACCGAAAAATCCACCGGTCGATCCGGCTCCTACTATCAGAATACGCATGGGTGACTCCGTGGCGCAGCATTGTGGGCCTGAGCTGAGTATGGGCTCAGTTCAGGAAGGCATTGGCTTGCTGCACGAAATCGTCGGCATATTGGAATAACGCACCGTGCCCCGAGTTTGGATAGATCAGCAGTTTGGCGTTCGGTATGTGCTGTTGCAGCGTGAACGAGTTCTGGGTGGGGACCATGATGTCCTTGCTGCCGTTTACCACCAGGGTTGGTTGGGTAATCTTGCTCAATTGAGCAAAAGTGCCGTCACCGGGTGCGTTCCACTTGCCCAGCGCGGCCCCTTGGGCTGCGATGACCTTCATCGAATTGAGCTTGTCGAGGCCCTCAGTGCGTTGGTGGCGCCTTTCCCAGAATTCCCGGGCTGCCAGTTGGCTGGACGGCGCCGGATCGAAAAACAGGTAAGCCGTTTCTTCCAGCGTGGCGATGGACTCGCGAAGCGCGATTTCGGGAACCCGAGGATCATTTCCCGCAATCCCGCCGCGCGGCGACGTTCCTGCCAGGATCAGCCGGCGCACCAACTGCGGATGGCGTAACGCAACTTCCTGCGCCACCATGCCGCCGATTGAAAAGCCAAGTACGTCAACCTGCTTCAAGCCGCGTGTGCGGGCAAATGCGGCGACGTGGTCGGCCATGCCCTCGAACGAATCAGGCGTTTCGCCGCTACTGAGGCCCACCCCAGCATTGTCGAACAGGTAGACCGGTCGTTGCTTCGCCAGACCATCGGTCACGGCCGGGTCCCAGTAATCCAGATTGCCGCGAAAGTGCTGGAGCAAGATAACGGGAACGCCCGTCTGCGCCCCGAATTGTCGATAGGCATAACGCACGCCGTCAGCCTCGACGAATTGATTGGGAGCGCTGTTGTGCGTGGCAGCCGGAGCCGCGAGGGCGCCGCTGACTGCGATGGCGAAGAATGAAGCCCCGAGGGCCAACCGCTGGAAGAGGTTCACTGTGTGCCCCTTACGCAACGGTCTGGGCGTTGAGGTAAGCCGCTTGCCCGGTAGACAGGCTGGCTTTGATGGCGCGTGTGCCTTCGTCTGCGAGCACTTCCTGTAGTCCCGCTTCCACTCCGTCCAGCGATTGGATCACGACGTCGGATGGCTGGACTTTCGGTACATCAAAACCGTGTGTCAGGTCGGTGTCGATGAAACCCACGTGCAGCCCTTGCACACTTGTGCCCTGGCCATGGAGTTCGATTCGCAGCGAATTGGTGAAGCTCCACGCCGCTGCTTTCGATGCTGCATAGGCGGACAGGAAAGGCGCGGCAATCCAGGTCGCATCCGACAGTACGTTGACGATCGCGCCACCGCCGTTGGCTTTGAGGATGGGTGCGAAGGCGAGGCTGACGTGCATGACGCCGTAGTAATTGGTTTCGAAGATTTCGCGGGCAGCTTCCACCAGGCCAGGATCCAGCATGGAGGGCAGCACGCGAGCGATGCCGGCATTGTTTACCAAGAGTGTCACGTCGCCAGCCTGGGCCACCGCTGCAGCAACCGATGCCGGGTCGCTGACGTCGAGGCGAATGGCGATCACCCCCGGAATGTCGACACCTTCAGGGTTGCGCACCCCTGCATAAACCTTGCTCGCGCCACGTGCCACGAGTTCCTTTGCGAAGGCGAGGCCAAGACCACGGTTGGCGCCGGTAACAAAAGCTACGGAATCTTTAATGTTCATGGTGGTGTGCTCTGGCTGGGCGAGCGACTTACGCTCATTGAGATTGCGGTCGCAATCAATGAATTTATAATGTTGGTCGTAATTATTAAAGTCAAGATGGAATGTGATCCTCTGCGACGACCGGTAATACCTGCCATTCTTGTTAATTGCGACTACAACGATAATGTGCCAGAGTGCGCGCGGAGGAGCCTCATTATGAAAATCTCGAAAGAAAAAGCTGAAGAAAACCGCGCCGCACTGATCGAGGCGGCGAGCCGTCTGTTTCGCCAGAAAGGAATCGACGGGGTGGGCGTTGCCGAAATCAGCAAGTCGGCCGGTTTGACCCACGGCGCGCTGTACGCGCACTTCGCGTCCAAGGAAGCACTGGCGGCCGAGGCGCTGGCGTGGAGCCTGGCGCAGGGCAATGCCAAGCTCTATTCGGGCACTGTCGATGGCGAGCCGGACCTGGATCGTTTCCTGTCTGACTATCTATCCGTCGACAAGCGCGACGACTACGCCGATCACTGCGCAATGGCCGCGTCCGCCAGCGAAATCGGCCGTCAGGATGTTGCGGCGAGCGCTACGTTTACCGAGGGTTACATGGTGCTGGTTCGGGCGTTTGAGCGCAGGGTTGCTGCCAACAACCCCGGCGTCGACGCGCTGGACACCGCCATGGCCATCGTTGCCGCCATGGTCGGTGCCCTATCGGTTGCGCGTGCCACGGCGAAGGCCAGGCCAGAGGTGTCGGCGCAAGTGTTGCGGGGCGTTCGTCTGATGATCGACAACGCACTGGGCAAACCGGTCTAGCTGGAAAGACCGGTGTTTGGGAGTGCGCCACTTTGCTATCGATCGCGATTCTGGCCACTGACTCGCAAGACGTTCAGCGCTGGGTGGCGCCTACTGCCCGTCCACCAGCCGAGGCAGCCCCAACGGGTTGAAATCACGCAGTGCCTCAGGCAACAGCGCGTCCGGAAACCCCTGGTAAGCCACCGGCCGCAGGAAGCGTTCGATCGACGTCATGCCCACCGAGGTGAAGCGACTGTCCGAGGTCGCCGGAAACGGTCCGCCGTGAACAGTGGCGTGCGTCACCTCCTGCGGATGGGCGAAGGCGTTGACGACGATGCGTCCGGTCCTGCGCTCCAGCACCGGCAACAAGCGCCGGGCCAGTGGCAAGTCAGTCGCTTCGAGGTGCAGGGCGGCGCTGAGTTGGCCTTTGAGCGAGCGGGCAATGGCGAGCAGTTCAGCCTCGTCCTCGACGGTCACCAGCAGCGCCGATGGTCCGAAGACTTCCTGCGACAGGGCGGCTTCCTCGAGAAAACGTTGGCCGGTGACCTCCAGCAACGCCGATTGGCCGTCAACGTCGGCGCTGGCGGCCGCGCCTTCGGCAATGCGCTGCGCACCGGCGTTTTCCATTGCGGTAAGACCGTTCAGGTATGACGCATGGATCCCCGGCGTCAGCATCGTGCGGGCTGCGGCCTCACTGACGCGCTGCATCATGGCGGCGCGCAGCGCTTCAAGGCCGGCGCCTTTGATCGCGATCAGCAGCGCGGGCCTGAGGCAGGCTTGCCCGACATTGACCAGCATGCGCTCGATAAAGCCATCGCCGATCTGCGCGCCGCGCTCGGCCAGAGCTGCGGGCAGGATGAATGTGGGGTTGATGCTGGTCATTTCGGTAAACACCGGGATGGGATCGGGCCGCAGTTGCGCACGCCGATACAGCGCCATGCCGCCTTGCTCCGAACCGGTAAACGTCACGGCTTTAATCAAAGGATGATCGACCAGCGCTTCGCCGATGGTGTTGCCGCTGCCGCGTACCATCGAGAAAACCCCCTCGTGCAACCCGTGCTCCTGCACGGCCTTTTGGATGGCCCGCGCCTGGATTTCCGAAGCGCCCGGATGGGCGTTGTGCGCTTTGAGGATGACGGTCGCGCCGGCGGCCAATGCCGAAGCGGTGTCGCCACCGGCCACGGAATAGGCAATCGGAAAGTTGCTCGCGCCGAAAATGGCCACCGGGCCGATGGCCATTTTCTGCAGGCGATGGTCCATGCGCGGGCGCGGCTGACGATCAGGTTGTGCCGGATCGATGGCCAGTTGCAGGAAGCGGCCTTTGCGCACGACCTCCGCGAACTGACGGAACTGGACGGCGGCTCTGCCCGCTTCGCCCTCAAGCTGAGCTTCTGGCAGACCCGTTTCGAGCGCGGCCCGTGCCGCCAGCTCCTTGCGGGTGGCCTCAAGATTGTCGGCAATGCTCTCGAGAAACGCTGCGCGCCGAGCGAGCGACGTATGGCTGTAACTGTCGAACGCTTCGTCGGCGAGCGTTGCTGCCTGGTGGACTTGCGCGACGCCGCCGAGGGCAAAATCCGGTTCGATCAACGTGTTGGTCGCGGGGTTGAGCGCTTTCATCGTTCCTTCGGTGGCCGCGACATCGTGGGTCCCGATGATCAGGTTTCCTGTCAGTTTCATCATCGGTTATTCCTGCCCTGCGAGGGCGGCGACGAGTTCGTCCGTGGTCACAATCGAATGGGCAAACGTGGGGCCGTTCAGCTCGTGGGCGGCGTGCATCATTTCCGGGCGGAAGGCGGCGGTCGCGTCGCGCACCAGGGTGACGTGGTAACCCATTTCCGATGCATAACGGGCGGTCGCTTCGATGCAGGTGTTGGCCAGCAGACCGACGATGATCACGTGGGTGATGCCTTTTTGCTTGAGGCGAAAATCCAGGTCGGTGTTGGCGAAACCGCTCGAACCCCAATGCTCCTGCACGACGATGTCACCGTCCCTCGGCGCAAAATCAGGATGCCATTCGCCGCCCCATTCCCCGCGAGCGAAGTGGTGCATGTGCATGATCTTGCACTGGGTCGGCGTTGGATGGTCCCAGCCTTCGTAGTCACCGTGTTCCCAGCGATGGTGCGGTACGATGACGACCGGAATGTCGAGGGCGCGAACTGTGCGGTCGAGCGTGCGCAGGTTGTCGAGCAGGCCGACTTGCTCGGCGATCGGCTTGATCAAGGGGAAAACCTTGCCGCCTTCCGAGAGGAAATCGTTGTACGGGTCGACCAGCAGATAGGCGGTCCTGTTGAGCGGATAAAGGGCGTTCGACATGACGATGTTCTCCACAAAAGTTGAGTGATCGGTGCCGGGGACTTGCCTGGGCATCTTGTTGATATGATAATCATAGTTACAGCGAAAGAGGCAAGCCCGTATGTCGACCAACATTGCTGCTCCCGACACTCTATGCCCGATTGCGCGGGCCGAGACAGTCGTGGGCGACCGCTGGACCGTGCTGGTCCTGCGTGAGTTGTTCATGGGGAGTCATCGATATGACGAGATCCAGGCGCAGACCGGCGGCACCCCGCAAATGGTCGCTGCACGCCTGAAAAACCTGGAAGCCGACGGACTGGTAGAACGCCGTCTCTACAACGAACGGCCACCGCGCTACGAGTATCACCTCACCGCGAAAGGGCAGGCCTTTTACTCGGTGGTGTTGGCACTGCGCGCCTGGGGGGAAACCTGGTGCAAGTCGCCGGAAGAAGGGTTGGCGGTGGTGTACACCCACAAAACCTGTGGCGAGCCCGCCGGGTTAGGACCGCTGTGCGCACATTGCGGTGAGCTGTTGCGCCGCGAAGAGCTGATCAGTGAGCAGAGCGCGGCGTACCGCGCAGAGAGGCAGGCGCGGCGTGAGGCGTTCAAGGGCAGTCGAAGCGCGTAGCCGCCCGACAGAAAAAGCAGCACGTTGGCGTGCTGCTCTGTGGCGGGTTATCCCGCAGCGAGTGCTGTACGGGCAACTTCGGCGAAATAGTGCGCCCCCGTGGCCAGCACATTGTCGTTGAAGTCATACCTGGCGTTGTGAAGCGGAGTCCCCCCTTCATCCGCTTTGTCACCGTTGCCGATAAACACAAAATTGCCGGGTACGACCTGCAGGAACGCGCCGAAATCCTCTGAAATCATCATCGGCTGGATGTCCGCATTCACCCGGTCCGGGCCAACAATTCGGGTCGCCGCCGCGACAGCGATGGGGGTGCACTTTTCCCAGTTCACGGTGGGTGCGAATTCATGGGTGTATTCGAACTCGCACGATGCGCCATGGAGCCTGCAAATGCCTTCGCAGATTTCTCGCATGCGCCTTTCCAGCATGGCCTGGACCTCGGGCGCGTAGCTGCGCGTGTCGCCCTTGATGACGACGTGGGTTGGAATCGCATTGCGGATGCCATCGGTGATGAACTCTGTGCAGGAAATCACGGCCGGAACGCTCGGGTCGAGGTTGCGGGAAATCACCGTTTGCAGGGCCAGCACCACCTCGGAAGCGATGACGATCGGGTCAACCCCCATGTGCGGTCGTGCCGCGTGCGTGCCCTGGCCCTTGATCCGGATAACGAAGTTGTCCTCACTGGCCATGATCCCTCCAGAGCGCGTCGCGATTGTGCCGGCGGGCAACCCCGGCATGTTATGAGCGCCGTAGATCGCATCCACCGGGAAGCGATCGAACAGGCCATCAGCGATCATCGCTTTGGCGCCACAGCCGTGTTCTTCGGCGGGCTGGAAAATGAAGCGTACCGTCCCGTTGAAATCGCGAGTTGTGGTCAACAGCCTGGCGGCGCCGAGGATCATGGACATGTGGCCGTCATGACCGCAGGCATGCATTTTCCCTGCGGTTACCGAGGCGTGATGCCGCCCCGGAGCATCTTCGTGAATGTGCAGTGCATCCATGTCGGCCCGAAGGCCCACCACCGCCGGACTGTCTCCGACCTTCAAACTGGCGACCAGGCCTGTGCCGCCTATGCCCCGATGCACCTCAAGGCCCATCGACGCGAGCGCATCAGCCACGTAGTCGGAGGTGTGGACTTCTTCGAAACCGACCTCAGGGTGTTGATGGAGGTGGTGACGCCAGCTGACCAGCTGCGCGTGAAACTCGTGGTCGTCGATCACTGCATGGGCTCCTGCGTTCTGTTGATTACACATTTTTTTGTAGCTGCCATTGGTGCTGACGGGCAGTGACCGCTTGCGCGGATTCACCCACCAGACGCTCGTAGACCGACGGGGCCGTCGCACCCTCGGTACTGATGATGAGCACTCGGGATTCTCGGTCGATGCCGACTGTTCTGGCGGTTGCCGAATCGCGTAGCAGGATTTGAAGCGCTGCCAGACCGGCCACCGCCGACTCACCGGCCACCACAGGAATGTCGGTTGGACTGCCGTGAGCCAGCTGCTGCATGGCAGACACGGCGTCGTCGTCGCTGATGGTCATAAAGAAATCTACGCACGGTTCGAGGAATCGCCAGGCGAGGGGAGAGGTTTCGCCGCAGGCCAGGCCCGCCATGACCGAGTCCACCGAGCCTGTTGCTTTGGCGGGCAGGCCCTGAACCGCACTTTGGTACAGGCAATCCGCTTGCCGGGGTTCGACCATGACGAAGACGGGACGCTGTTCCTGGTAAATTTCCCAGAGGTAACTGCTGATGCCCGCAGCCATGCCTCCCACCCCCCCTTGCAGGAACACGTGGGTGAAAGGGCAGGTCGCCTGGGCCTTGCCCGTGGTTTGCTCGATCAACTCGGCGGCGATGGTGCCGTAGCCTTGCATCACGTCGCGAGGGACGATCTCGTAGCCCTCATACGAGGTGTCCGAGACGACCGGCCAACCGTTTTGTTCTGCCACGGCGGCGGTATGTTCCACCGACTCGTCGTAGTTACCTTCAACCCGGATGATGCGGGCGCCATACGCGGCAATGGCCGCCTCGCGTTCCGTACTCACGTTGGCATGCAAAACGATGACGCATTGGCAGCCGACGGTTTGAGCCGCGGCCGCCAGGGCCCGCCCGTGATTGCCGTCAGTGGCACTGATGACCGTGAAATCATGCAGGCGCTGCCGATATTGACCGGTGATGAGCCCTTTGGGATCAAAGGATTCATGGGGCATCAGCCGCAGAATCAGCCGGATCAACGCGATCGGTGCGCCGAGTGCCTTGAAGCTGCCCAGGGGTGAGCGTGTCGATTCGTCCTTGACCCAGAACCTGGCCACGCCGAGTTCTTCAGCCATGCCCGGAAGTTCCCACAGCGGTGTCGCCTTTTGGTTCAGGTGTTCCCAGCTCGATAGCCAGTCTCGTGACTCATGGGCCGCGTCGACATTCATGATGTCCTGAAGGTGTTTTGGGTAGGTGCTGCGAGAGGCGCGTGGGTTAGCGAAAAACATAGCGGTTCCTTGTAACGCTGGAGAAAAGGCGTGCGCGTTTTGGCGAGTTTCAGGGGCAGTCATGCCGTGGTCGTTCTGTAGCGCCCTAAAAACTGCCGAACGCGTTCACTGTCTGAGTTGGTAAAGAATTTTTCCGGTGCGGCTCTTTCAATGATCTGTCCTTTTTCAATGAACACGACCTCGTTGGAGACGGCGCGGGCAAATTCCATTTCATGGGTCACGATGACCATCGTGAAACCGTCCTCGGCCAGTGAGCGCATCACCGCCAGGACTTCCCCGACCAGTTCTGGATCGAGCGCAGACGTCGGCTCATCGAACAAGATGACTTGCGGGTTCATCGCCAAGGCTCGCGCAATGGCAACCCGCTGCCGTTGGCCTCCTGACAACGACCAGGGATAAGCATCGTGCTTGTGCGACAGGCCGACTTTCTCCAGCAGCGCAACCGCCTGATCATTGGCCTCTTTGCGACTGACACCCATGACATGAATGGGCGCCTCGGTGACATTCTGAAGCACCGTCAGATGGGGCCAGAGATTGAAGCTCTGGAACACCATGGCGGTTCTTGCGCGCATCGCCGCCAGTTCGCGATTGGACATGGCTTTGCCGCCGCCACTTTTAACGCCCATGCGATCACCGCCGATGTAGATTTCACCGGTATCAGGCACTTCCAGCCAGTTGATGCAACGCAACATGGTGGATTTGCCTGAGCCGGAAGAACCCAGAATGCTGACAGTCTGTCCTCGCTCGACCTTGAGGTTGATGCCGCGAAGCACCTCAATGCCGGCGAAGTGTTTATGCAGGTCACGGATTTCAACGACCGGGGCGGACTTATTCATGGACCAATCCTCTTTTCTGCGCTCGGCGACCCAGGCGACGAAGTAATGCCTCAACCAACAGGGTGATGGACCAATACAGTGCGATCACGAATATGAAGGGCGGCAGCGGAACAAAATATTTGGCTTGTACAGCAGAGGCCGCAGCCGTCAGATCCATCAAAGTGATGATCGACAGGAAGGCGGTGTCCTTCAGCAGGCAGACCAATTGGTTGCCAAAGAGCGGCCCGGAACGCATCACCATTTGCGGGAGAAGAATCCTCCAGTACATGTTCGAGTTGACGAAGCCGTGGGCATAGGCCGCTTCCGCCTGGCCTGCGGGCAGCGCGGTTCTCGCCGCCCGCAGGATCTCGGCGAAATAAGCACCGTGATACGTAATCAGGGCAATGAAACCCGCCGACCATACATCCAGGCTGATACCCAGATTGGGAAGCCCGTAGTAAAGGAGGTACAGGAAGATCAGGAAGGGCAGCATTCGCATCAGGTCCAGCGCCCAGCGAACAAGCCGTCGAAACAGGTTGTCCTGTCCTTCCAGCAGGAAAGCGATAACGCAGGCCAACATAAATGAGCAGGCAGACGACACGCCAAAGAGTATGAGTGTGTTCTGCAGCCCGGCCGCGAACACGTCCAGGTTGTCCCACAGCATTTTAATTCCGTTCATGGGAGCCCCTACATGGCCAGGCGCTTGGCGCGCGAGTCTGCAATTCTCTGGAAGCGGACAAGTCCACCGATGATCACGATGTAAAGCAGGCCCGCCGCGAGGATGGGAGGAAGCGGATCGTAAGTGACGGCAGCGATCCGATTCGTCACGCGCGTCAGGTCCACAATGCCGATCATGGCGATCGCGGGACTGCTTTTGACCAACAGGGACATTTCGTTCACAAGCCCGGGAAGGCTGGTGGTCAACATCTGCGGGAGCATGATGCGGCGAAGTGTCAGCCCCGTGGTCATGCCGGCGGCTTTTGCCGCTTCCAGTTGTTCGCGCGAGAAACTGGTCAGGGCGCTGCGCCAGATCTCGGCGTTGAACGCCGTGGTGTTGAGGGTCATGGCCGCAATGGCCACCACCCGGGCGTCGACTTCCCAGCCGATGGAGGGCGCAATCACAAACAGAAACAGCACCAGCGTGACCATCGGTGTCGCCCTGATCAAACTGACATAGACCGCGAGGGCCTGGCTCAAGACCGGGATCTTTGCCGCCCGCAACATGGCAACAACCAGCCCCAGAATGATGCCGAGCACGATAGAAAGGCCTGACACCCAAACGGTCGTCCAGGCCGCGTACACAAGCGTGATCCAGTCACTGCTTTGCATTGAAAACATCCTTCGAACAAGTCTTTTGGCCGTCGGCTACCTGCCGGATCAAAAGAACGATCTACTGACCTGACCATCGCTGACACTTCTTGCGCCAACGATGGCGGCTCTCAGGTTATTTCGCGGTCAGTTGAGTGAACTGTGGCGCAGAAGTAATCGGCTCGTGGGGCAGGTCATCGAACGATTGCCCGAGCCATTTTTTCTGTAGTTCGGCGAGCTTGCCGGTGTCACGCAAGTGGTTCACAAAACCACTCAGGTAATCGAGAAGCTCCTTGTTGCCCTTGGCCACTGGCCAGGCGATGTAGCCCATGCTTGAAGTGGCCTCGCCAACGGCGAACACCTGTGGACGTTCCTTCACCAGCATGTTGGCGGGCACGATCGAGTTCACAACGTAGTCGAGCCGGTGGTTCGCCAGGTCGGCATACGCCTCCGGGTAGGATTGGTACTGCACGATCTTGCCAATGGAACCGCCGGAGGCTTTGAGCTTTGCATCCAGCTGCGTCAGTCGGGCCAGTTGCGCACCACCGGCCTGCACGCCGACGATCAACCCGGAAAGGTCCGAGACGCTTTTGATGCGGTCATCGTTTGCGCGCTTGATGTAATGCGAGACCTCAGGGGCGACCGGTGCCACGAAGTCAAAGGCGCCCAGGCGTTCCTCCGTAACACCGGCGCCGGTGATGGCGGCGTCGTACTTCCCGGAGGTGATACCCGCCAGCAGGCCGGTCCAGGGCATGATGTCCTGATTCACTTTGAATTGAACGTACTTGCGCAGCTCCGCGATAACGTCCTTATGGAATCCTTCGGACTCACCGTCCTTTATAAATTCGAAAGGGTAATAACTGTCTTCGGTTGCAACGTTAAGTGTGCCGCGACTGTTTATCTCTGCCAGGCTGGCTGCACTCGCTGCGCCGGTAATACCGAGGCTGAAGATAAGACTGGCTGCGCCAACGATAAGAAAACGACCGGCCTTTGAAATGATACGGCGGTCAACTCGACTTTCTTGAGCACTGTTCATCGTGAAACTCCCATCGGTTAAGTGGTGGGGCAGTACCAAACTAAAAGCTGCGATTGGGGGTGAGATGGCGTTAGTCATGCTTTCTCCGTTTTTATTGTTTTCGGCGGGTGGAGCGCAGCCCTTGCCTGACAAGCAGGTGGGATAAAACGATGCTAATGCTCAGGGGGCGCACGATTGCTCGAAAATCGCGGCGTCAAACGCACCATCGTTGCGTTTTCAGCATTTTGTTGCGCAGCGGTCAGGTTTGGTGCGTTGGAACAAGGGCTTGTGCGCAACGAATGAGCGTCCAGGTGCCTTTTCTGCTGTAATGGCTGGGCCCCAGGTGAAGGAGTTCCCCTATGCAGCTAGATGCCTATGACCGCAAAATTCTCAACTTCCTTCAGGAAAACAACCGGATTTCCCAGCGGGAACTGGCTGAGGGCGTGAACCTGTCTCCTTCGGCAGTCAATAGAAGAATCGCCGCCCTCGAAGCGGCGGGAGTGATCAGATATAACGTCAGTATTGTCGACCCGGCAGCGGTCGGCCGACCGATCACCGTTATCGTCGAAGTTAAACTAGAGAATGAAAGACTTGATTTGCTGGATGAGATAAAGCGGCGCTTTGTGAGTTGTCCGCAAGTTCAGCAGGTTTATTATGTGACGGGGGATTTTGATTTTTTACTGGTGTTGAATGTGCGTGACATGAGTGAGTACGAACAATTAACCAGGGAGTTGTTTTTCTTCGGAAACATCAAGCAGTTCAAGACGTTTGTCGCGATGCAGAATAATAAAAGAACGTTTGCGATACCTTTGGAAATTGAATGACCCTGAAACGGCCCTCCCTGCGACAGCAGCCGGAAGGAGGGCGTTGATGGTCGAACGGTGGTGTTAGAACTCCGGCGTGTATTTCACGCTGAACATCACGTTGCGTGGTTCACCGTAGTTGTTGTTGCCGTTGATCTGGTTGTAGGCCGCTGTGTAGTAAGTCTTGTCGAACAGGTTGTTGGCGTTCATCGCCAGCTCGATCTCCGAGGAGAGCTGGTAGCCGACACGGGCATTCCAGACGGTGTAACCCGGTACGTTGACGACGTGGTCGTAACCCAGCGTATGGCTTTGGGTCGTGAAGCCCAGGCCGGTACTCACACGGCTCCAGTCGCCACCCAACTGGTAGTTGCCCCAGACGCGCAGCATGTGTTTCGGCGTCCACCAGCTGAAGACTTTGCCTTCGTTGTCCGGGTCCTTGAGGTACTTGGTGGTGTTGTAGGTATAACCCGCAAACAGTTGCAGACCGTCCAACACTTCGCCGCTGATTTCGGCGTCGAGACCCTGGCTGCGTACTTTGCCGGATGCCTTCGAGCAGTACCAACCGTCGCAGTTTTGCCCACCGTCCATATCGAGCGTGGCACGGTTTTCCTGGTCGTAACGGAACAACGCCAGGGACGTATTGACCCGACCCTCCATCAGCTCGCCCTTGAGACCCAACTCGTAGTTCGTACCGATAATCGGTTTGACTACCGAGCCGCTTGTAGTGCGTTCGGTTTGCGGTGTGAACACGTTGGTGTAGCTGGTATAGATCGCCCATTCGCGGCTCAAGTCATAGACGATACCGGCGAAGGGGGTGACTTCACCGTTTTCGTTGCTGGTGCTTTCAGGATCGGCGGTAATGCTGGTCGCGTCCTGGCGCCACGATTTATAGCTGTAGTCGTACCAACTGACCCGTGAGCCGAGCACCAGGGTCAGCGGATCAATCGGCTTGACCCGCCAGCTGCCGTAGAGGCCTTTTTGGCGGATGTCATACTTGCTTGGTGTCCCACGGCCACCGGGGCTATTGAGCAAACCCTCGTAGCTGATTTCGGGACGGTTGTGATCAATGTCGAAGATGGTGTCGGCACTGTTATTGAAGGTTCGGGCGAATTTGTCGTCCGACGTGTATTTGGAATAGTTGCCGCCCACCATGATTTCCTGCTGCATGGACAAGGCTTCGAATTTGCCGTTGAGGTTCATGTCCAGAGCAACTTTGGTGGAGTCCATGTCCGTCACGAAGTCAGCGTACTGCACGCCGCTGCCATCGGCATTGATGCCGTTGCCACTGGATTGCACCCGTTGGTTTTTCGCTTTATTGGTTTCAGTCATGCGCACGGCGCCGACCTTGAAGGCCCAATCGTCGTTGAAACGGTGTTCCAGGTCGGTGTAGAGCGTGGTGACATCGATGTCCGAATGGTTCCACTTCGCCCCGGTGTACGTGCTGCGCGGCAGGTCGATGGGCTTACCGCCGGCGTAGCGGGGGAAGCCGCGGACATTCGAGCGCGATTCGCCGTCGGACTGGCTGACCGCCAGGCCCAGGGTGGTGTCTTCACGCAGGTCGAAGTCCAGCGCGCCGTACAGCGAGGTGGTCTTGTACCATTCGGAATCGACGAACGAGTGGCTGTCGTCCTGGTCGGCAATGAAGCGCCCGCGCACGGTGCCGGCCTGGTTCAGCGGCCTGCCGGCGTCCAGTTGCAGACCGTAGTGGTCCCATGAGCCGGCCTTGCCGGTGAGGGTCACTATCGGTGCGGCCTGGCCGCGTTTGCGCACCAGGTTGACCGCGCCGCCAGGGCTGCCGGTGCCTTGCAGCAGGCCGGACGCGCCACGTAGCACTTCCATGCGATCGAAGAAAATCAGGTCCTGCGTGGCCCAGTTGCCCAGCGAGTAATAGTTGCGCGGAATCGGCACGCCGTCGTACTGCCAGTCATCGATCTGGAAACCACGCGAGCTCAGGATCAGGCCTCTGCCGACGCCTTGAGCACCGACCAGGCCGGTGGTCTTGTTGGCCGCGTCCTTGAGATCGACGATATCCTGATCGTCCATTTGCTTGCGGGTCATCACCGTGACCGACTGCGGGATTTCCTTGAGGGTGTGGGTGCCCTTGCCGATGGTCACCGCCCGCGCAGCGTAGGAGCCTGAGCCTTCGGTGGTGGCGTCGGTGCTGCGTTCGACGATGTTGGTCACGCCCAGCTGCAACGCTGCGCTGTTGTCCGGGGCTGGCTCGACACTGAAGTTACCTTGCCCGGTCACTCGCAATTGCAGGCCGCTGCCCGACAACGCCTTCTGCATCGCCTGTTCCGCAGGCATCTGGCCGACCACTGCCGGGGCTTGTTTGCCCTGCACCAGCGAAGGCTCCAATGAAACGATATGGCCGCTCTGACTGGCGATGGCATTCAGCGTGCTGGCGAGTGGGCCGGCCGGCAGGTTGAACATCAGGTCTTGCGCCTGCGACAGGGCAGGGCTCGCCAGGGTTGCCAGGGCGACAGCGGCGGAAAGGGCATGGGGCCACGGGTTGAACACAGCGTTCTCCTGAAAATGTGGAAGTGTCAGGAGATAGGTGGGACGAGAAATGAAAACCGGACACGAATGAGAGCTATTTTCAAAAAAATTTATCAGCGCGACTCTTTTGCACGTATCAGCGTCAACCATGGGCTGTAGCGATCCACGCGAATCGGCAGGGTTTCCGCCAGGGCCGTGAACACCCGATCCGGATCGTTCAACGGGAATACGCCCTGGACGCGCAAACCGCGAACCTCGGGAGCCACGCGGACAAAACCCCGACTGTAGGGGCGTAGCGCATCGACGACGTGTTCCAGAGGATCGTCCAGCACGTTCAATCGCCCGCTGAGCCAATCGGCGCGATGACGCTGATCGCCGGCCACCGGGACAATTTTCCCTGCATACAACAAGGCCGATTGACCTTCCTGCAGGTCAAGTGTCGTGCCGTTGAACAGACGGGCTTCGATGGAGTGTTGCAGCACCACAACGCGAGTCGCGTCTTGTTCCTGAGCCACCAGGAAACGGGTGCCCAGTGCCCGTATTTCACCTTGAGCGGTGCGCACCCGCAGCGGACGCTGGGGGTCGGCCGCCACCTGAATCACCAGCTCGCCGTGGCGCAGAATCACCAGCCTTTGTTTGTCATCGAAGCGCAGGTCCACCGCGCTGTTCGCGTTCAGACTCAGGCGGCTGCCGTCGGCCAGCGTGAAGTCCTGACGCTGGCCACGACCGGTGTGCAGATCCGCCAGCAGCGAGTCACCCAGCGGGCTGCGAATGCCGAGCCACGCGCCGCCACCCAGCAGACCCAGGCCGGCGATCACGCGGAGCGCATCGCGGCGTGAACCATGAGGCTGCAACAGCAGTTGCCGCGCTTCGTTGGCCTGACCGGGCAGACGCCGATCCAGGGCACGAATCGTGTTGAAGGAACCGCCAAGGCGTTCCTGCAAGATGGCCCAGGCCCGGGCATGTGCGGGGTCCATCGCCAGCCATGCGTTGAACCGTTCTTGCAGTGCGGCATCGGGCTTGCCGGCACGAAGGCTCACCATCCAGTCGATGGCCTGCTCGCTGACCGGGTCAAGGCGCGGCTTGCTCATGGCGTCAACTCGCTCAGGTAGCACTGACGCAATGCCTGTTTCATGTAGCGGCTGACCGTGCGTTCCGAAAGCCCCATTTTGTGAGCAATTGCCACGTAGCTCAGACCGTCTAGCTGGCTGTAGAGGAACGTGGCTTTGACGACCAGTGGCAAGCCGTCGAGCGCCCGGTCGATCGCGACCAGGGCTTCGATCAGTTGCAACTGTTCTTCAGGGGAGGGGGCGAACGATTCAGGCAGCGTGGACAGGCGTTCGAGGTAGGCCAGTTCCAGCTTGCGCCGGCGATGACGGTCAAAGATCAGTCGTCGGGCAATGGTCGACAGGTACGCGCGAGGTTGTTCGATGCTGTCGGGGTCTACCCGGGCCACCAGCATCTGGCAAAACGTATCGGCGGCGGTGTCCTCAGCGTCCGCGTGATTGCGCAGGCGCCGCTGGATATGCTGCAGCAGCCAGCGATGATGGTCGCTGAAAAAGAAGCCCAGCTTGCTGGTCGGAGGAACTTGCACCGGTTGGCTTTCCAGATGTTAGTGTGAATCGTTCTCAATACTACCTTTGAGAGGATCGCCACTGCAATCTCTGACTTCGCCGGATGCCATTCGGCCAACGCTGCCTCGACGTGAATAGGGGGGGCGGCGAGGTGTACGCGTCTTGCGATCTGGGCGATGTCGAAGACGGCTCAATCATCAACCGGATCTGTTTGCTCAGAAGGCCGCACGTTATCGGGCCCGGTGGCCGTTTCTGTGTTTGGTCGAAGCTTGAACCGGCAGACGTTACCGCCGCGCACCATGCATTCCGTGTGATCGACTTCTGCGCCGCCCAGCGTGCCGATCAAGGCCAGGTCCAGTTCACAGACCACCGGATGGGCCTCTGCGAGTCGGTGAAAAACGCAGTTGTGCGCGACGATTTCCGGGTCACCGCTGGAGCGAAAGAACACCTCCGACTGGTATCCCGCCTGGTTCATGTGTTGCACGATCCTGGCTTCGTCGACCACCTGCGATTCACGATCCAGCGCCAGTTTTCGGCCCATGCTGCGCATCAGCGTGGCCAGCGCTTCGGGACCGATGATGCCGGCCACTTCATCGATCAGCACACTCGCCAGCATTTGATACTGGCGAGGAAACTGCTCCTTGGCATGGTCGGTGAGCCGGTACAGTTGCTCTGGACGCCGACCCGTCGGCCGGGTATCGCCCCGCAACACCAGGCCGTCACGCTCAAGCGCCGCCAGATGCTGGCGAATCGCAGTGCGCGTGACGGCCAGTTGTTCGGCCAACTCGTCAATGCTCATGCCGCTCGCATGGTGCAGCAGCGCATTGAGCAGGTCTTGCTGTGTCCGGCCCAGTCCTTCCAGCATGGTGTGTCCTCGCCCGACGTCAGAACTTGTCCGGGAACTGCTTGACCAGTGCCGCCGTCAGCGCATCGGCCAGCGCCAGGATATGGCCGCGCATCATGTGCCAGGTCCGCGCTTCGCCCGCGTAATCGTGTGCGGCGAGTTCATCGATCTGCGCGACATGATGACCCCCGTGAGCACCGAGCATGGCAACCAGCGTGGCTTCAGGCAAGTTGGGGTTGGCTTTGGCCAGGAACGCGGCAATCGCCTTGGCATTGCTGGTCAGGTCCGCGACTGCGGCTTGCTTGCCTTTGCTGTCTTTGGCGACCGTTGCATCGCTGTAGTGCTTCACCGCGCCCCAGTGGCCGGCCAGCAATTTGAGCAACTGATCGGCAGCGGGCTGACCGTAGAGCGGGGCGATGCTATTGGCGATTTTGGTTGCGTTGTCGACCACTTGATCTGCGGCGACTTTGGCTTGCTGCTTGTCGGCAGCCTGATTGGCGATGGCGTAATTTCTGATCCAGAACACATGTTCGACCCACAGGTCGCGCAAGGCCAGGCGCGTGGTCAATGCAACGCTGTCAGGCGCAGCCGTTGAGGCGGGCGGCGTCTGACTCCAGACCGGTTGAGCACAGAACGCCAACAGCATTAAAGCCAGGATCTTGATATTCATGACGGCACCCTCGGGAAGTGGGATTGTTCGACAATATCAATTTAAGCATAAAAATATGTTTTTATCGGTCCGACGCCCCGCGCGCAGATCAACGGTCATTGTAGGAGCGAGCCCGCTCGCGATGAGCGTCAACGATGACGCAGTTTGCCTGAATCAACGCGGCGCTTATGGGGCCATCGCGAGCGGGCTCGCTCCTACACAACCCAAATCAGAACTTGAACGCCTGACGCCCGACCAGCAGCCAGTGGCCTTTCTGTTTCTGCCAGATCTGGAAGTTCTCGATTTCGGTCGGAATCACTTCAGTGCCTTTCAGCGCCTGTGCCGAGAAATGGTTGCGAACCAACGCCACGTCACCGGACAGGGTGATGGTCTGGTTTTGCATTTCGAGGGTCTTGAAAGCGCTCCGACCGGTTTCGATGTCGGCGATGTATTCCTGCTTGTTCTGGATTTTCCCGCTGGAATGCCCGTAGGTCAGGTTTTCGGCGGTCAGAGCGTTCAGTTCGGAAATGTTCTTTTTCAGCATGGCCTGGGTCAGGTGGTCGACAGCCTGGGCCACGTCTTTTTCAGCGGCGGACGGGGCGGCCGCGACATAGCCACTGAACAGGCACAGAAATCCAACCAGCAATTTCGCTTTTTTCATGGGTGTTTCCTTGTTGTTGTGGGTGATCGAGTGATGAACATAAAGATCATTCATCAGTCGTCGTACAACCTAGCATGCGCTGAGGAAAAAACGAACATGGCTTGGGGGAATTACCGCATGTCGTAAAAACCGCACGAACGCAAATAGCCCTTCAATTGCGCTGTGACGCAGTCGATAACCTGTTCAGAAGCCATGCGCGAATGGCCGCACCCTCCGACAGGAGACCCACAGAGTGTCGATAAAATTACGCTTGCTCTTGCTGATCGGCACCGGCCTGCTGACGGCCTTGATCATGAGCCTGGTCAGTTACCTGGGAAATTCGCAAATGGCGACCGCAGTGAATGACAACGAGGTCAGCATGACCGCGCTGCGCAATCACCTCGAAGCCGACATGATGCACGACGCGTTACGCGCGGATGTGCTGTCGGCGATGGCGGGGAAGTTGTCGCAGTCGGTGGATCGGTTTCGCCTCTGAAAATAAACACGAACCTGTAGGAGCCGGCTTGCCGGCGATAGGAGCAACGCGGTTTAACGGGATACCGCGTTGTTAGCATCGCCAGCAAGCTGGCTCCTACAGGTATTTGTCGGTGACGGCACCCTCGACGACGGATGACCTGTCGGCGCTGGCGGGGAAATTGTCGCAGTCGGTGGA
>NZ_AKJI01000090.1:0-82827 GCF_000282415.1 Pseudomonas sp. GM60 | reverse complement strand
CACTGCGCAGAACCTCCACTCGGCCTCTCGAGGGGGCGCTCAGATCAAAAGCGGAAGGCGAGCTAACGCTCGGCCTGATGAGTGGTGGAAATCAAAAGCGTATGGGATTCCCTGTAGGAGCCGGCTTGCCGGCGAAAAGCGTTTGGACGACGCGTTCATTCAGGCAGCACGCGTTATCGTTGACGACCATCGCTGCGATGCGGCGACCCGACAAGCCAGCTCCTACAGGGGGCATGCGAACCACAACGAAGGAGTCAGAACCTCGCCATCAGCGATTACGCGAGAGAACTCTGGCGACGATGCGCCTGGCAGTGACGCGCCTGTCCAGACTATCGATGTGAGCACCCAGCGCCGGGATCAGTCGCGCTTTGCGCATGTCGTCGAGCTTGGCCACCCCCAGCCAATAGATGAATGGCAGTACAAAGCCTCCTCCAAAATGACCAAACCACTTGGCAATAAACGATGACGGGACGATCAGCGCCACCAAAACCAGCCAGGACCAGGTCAGCGGCTTGGCCATCTCCTTATAGATAACATCACTCGAACCCAAGGCATAACTGAGCGAAAGATGGTGATTGCGCAGCACTACCGGACACACATATTCCTTGTGTGAACTGCTTGCGTAGATCACGGATACCTCATGACCTTTACGCAACTGGAAATCTTCAAAACCATATTCCAGACGGCGCTCTTCGCCCTCCTTCGTTCTGATCCAGATCACCCCACGGCTCGGCGTGTTGCTGATCACCACCCCATGCTCGATGTGGAAATGAATCCTGACCTTACCGAAGGTGAAATCCTGCATGCCCACTCCTTGAAATTCCGTCACCGACGACGAGTCGCCTAGCCGGTAAGCGGCGGATGCTACTAAGGCGCCATCAGGCTGTCCAGAAACCGGACTTGCCCCTTACGTCGAAAGCGATACAAAAAAACATACGACACGATATTTTCTGTTTGATATTAAATTCTGTATCGCTTATAAAGTTCTCCATGCCCTCGATCAGATTCAAGGCGGGAGACCCCCAATGTACGCACAGCTCGTAGAAACCGGCGTTAAGCGCATCAAGGACCTGTCGGAAATGTCCGAACAGGAACGCGCCTTCCAGGAAAAAATCGATTCAGAAATCAAGATCGAAGCGAAAAACTGGATGCCTGATGCCTATCGCCAGACCCTGATTCGGCAGATCTCGCAGCACGCCCACTCGGAAATCGTCGGCATGCTGCCCGAAGGCAACTGGGTCACCCGCGCGCCATCGCTCAAACGCAAACTGCAATTGATGGCCAAGATTCAGGACGAAGCCGGCCACGGCCTGTACCTGTACAGCGCCATGGAAACCCTCGGCGCCGACCGCGACGAAGAAATCGCCAAGCTGCACAGCGGCAAGGCCAAGTACTCGAGCATCTTCAACTACCCGACCCTTAACTGGGCCGACATGGGCGCAGTGGGCTGGCTGGTGGACGGCGCCGCGATCGTCAATCAGGTGGTGTTGCAACGCACCTCATACGGCCCCTACTCCCGGGCCATGGTGCGCATCTGCAAGGAAGAAAGTTTCCACCAGCGCCAAGGCTACGAAATCCTTCTGACCATGATGCGCCACGGCAATCAGGCGCAAAAAGACATGGTCCAGGACGCGATCAACCGCCTGTGGTGGCCGTCGCTGATGATGTTCGGCCCGAGCGACGAACACTCGCCGAACAGCGCCCAGTCCATGGCCTGGAAAATCAAGCGCCAGAGCAACGACGAACTGCGCCAGCGCTTCATCGACCAGACCATCCCGCAACTCGAATTGCTCGGTTGCACCTGCCCCGATCCGGACCTGAAGTGGAACGCCGAACGCGGCCATTACGACTTCGGTGAAATCCAGTGGAGCGAGTTCTACGAAGTGCTCAAGGGCAACGGCCCGTGCAACCAGGAACGCGTCGCCACCCGCCGCAAAGCCATTGAAGACGGCGCCTGGGTCCGCGAAGCCGCAGTTGCCCACGCCCGCAAAAAACAAAACAAGAACGCCGCCTGATTCGGCCACCTGATCTGGAGACACCGCCATGTCCGAATGGACCCTTTTCGAAGTCTTCGTGCGCAGCAAGCACGGCCTCAACCACAAGCACGTCGGCAGCGTGCATGCCGCCGACACCACCATGGCCATCGAGAACGCGCGTGAGTTGTACACCCGTCGCAGCGAAGGCGTGAGCCTGTGGGTCGTGCCGTCGGCACTGATCACCGCCTCGTCGCCGGATGAAAAAGACCCGCTGTTCGACCCGTCGGACGACAAGGTTTATCGCCATGCCAGCTTCTACGAGCTGCCGGCCGAAGTCGGGCACATGTGAGGTCGACCATGAATAACAACACCGATCTGATCGAATACCTGCTGCGCCTCGGCGACAGCGCCCTGATCCAGGGCCAGCGCCTGTGCCAATGGTGCGGCAAGGCGCCGGCGCTGGAAGAAGAACTGGCGCTGATGAACGTCGGCCTCGACCTCGTCGGCCAGGCGCGCAACTGGCTGGAATACGCCGCTGAACTGCTGGGCGACGATCGCGATGCCGATCATCTGGCGTTCCGTCGCGATGAGCGCGCCTATCGCAACCTGCTGCTGGTGGAACAACCCAACGGCGATTACGCGGTGACCATCCTCAAACAGTTCCTGTATGACGCCTGGCACCTGGAAGTGCTTAAAGGTTTGAGCCAGTCCAGCGATGAGCGCATCGCCGGGATCGCTGCCAAAGCCGTAAAGGAAGTCACCTATCACCTGCGCCGCTCCAGCGAGTGGGTCGAGCGTCTGGGCGACGGCACCGAGGAAAGCCACAAGCGCATGCTCGCGGCGATCCCTGAGGTCTGGCGCTTTACCGTGGAACTGATCGCTGCCGATGACAGCGAACAGCGTCTGTGCGAAGCCGGCATCACCCCGGACATCGCCACCGTCGCCGCCGCGTGGCAAGCCAGGGTCAACGAGATTTTCGCCAGTGCCACCCTGCCGGTGCCTGCCGCGCCGAGCTATTTCTACCTGAATGCGCGCAAGGGCCTGCACACCGAACACCTCGGCATCCTGTTGGCGGAGATGCAATTCCTGCCACGAGCGTACCCCGATGCAACCTGGTGAGCTGATCGCCAGCGACCTCGGCGCCCGGCCGGCCCAACCGACCGACCTGGCCGCCGCGT
The DNA here is from genome assembly GCF_000282415.1 of Pseudomonas sp. GM60. Taxonomy (NCBI): domain Bacteria; kingdom Pseudomonadati; phylum Pseudomonadota; class Gammaproteobacteria; order Pseudomonadales; family Pseudomonadaceae; genus Pseudomonas; species Pseudomonas sp. GM60. The sequence goes on along the minus strand of NZ_AKJI01000090.1, from coordinate 79,673 downwards.
GGGCGACCCTGGCGCAGGTCATGGACCCGGAAGTGCCGGTGGTCAGCGTGGTCGACCTCGGCATCGTGCGCGATCTCGACTGGCAAGCCGGCCACTTGCACGTGGTGGTCACGCCGACCTACTCCGGCTGCCCCGCCACCGAGGTGATTGAAAGCGACATCCGCGATGCGCTGGAGCTTGCCGGCTTCAGGGCACCGCAACTGGAACGCAAATTGACCCCGGCGTGGACCACCGACTGGATCACCGATATCGGCCGCGAACGCCTGCGCGCTTATGGCATCGCACCGCCCGACGGCAGCACCAGCAAACGCAGCCTGCTCGGCGAAAGCCCGGTGATCGTCTGCCCGCAATGCGGCAGCGCGCACACCGAAGTGCTCAGCGAGTTCGGTTCCACCGCGTGCAAGGCGCTGTACCGCTGCGTCGATTGCCGCGAGCCGTTCGACTATTTCAAGTGCATCTGAGCGGCGATCGGCCGTCCCAGCTGGAGAACAATAATGAGCAAATTTCACAGCCTGACCATCAAGGACGTGCGCGCCGAAACCCGTGACGCGGTGTCCATCGCCTTCGATATTCCGCAGCACCTGCAAGACAGTTTTCACTTCACCCAGGGCCAGCACCTGGTGATGCGCACGCAGATGGATGGCGAAGAAGTGCGTCGTTCGTATTCGATCTGCACCGGCGTCAATGACGGCGAACTGCGCGTCGCGATCAAGCGTGTGGCCGGCGGGCGTTTCTCCGCATTCGCCAATGAGCAGCTGAAGGCCGGGCATAGCCTGGAAGTGATGCCGCCGGCCGGGCACTTCTGCGTCGAACTCGACCCACAACGCCACGGTCATTACCTGGCCGTGGCGGCGGGCAGCGGCATCACGCCGATCCTGTCGATCATCAAGACCACCCTGCAAACCGAACCGCACAGCCGCGTCACGCTGCTGTACGGCAACCGCTCAAGTTCCGGCGCGCTGTTCCGTGAACAGCTCGAAGATCTGAAAAACCGCTACTTGCAGCGTCTGAACCTGATCTTCGTGTTCAGTCGCGAGCAGCAGGATGTCGACCTGTACAACGGCCGGATCAACGCCGAGAAATGCGAGCAACTGTTCTCCCGCTGGCTCGATGTCAAAGCCCTTGATGCGGCATTCATCTGTGGCCCGCAGGAGATGACCGAAACCGTGCGCGACAGCCTCAAGGCCAAGGGCATGGCACCGGAGCGCATCCATTTCGAACTGTTTGCCGCCGCCGGCAGCCAGCAAAAACGCGAGGCTCGCGAGGCTGCACGGCAAGTTGATGCGGCGGTCAGTCAGATCACCGTCATCAGCGACGGCCGCGCGCTGGCCTTCGACCTGCCGCGCAACAGCCAGAGCATCCTCGATGCCGGCAACGCCCAGGGCGCCGAATTGCCTTACTCGTGCAAGGCCGGCGTGTGCTCGACGTGCAAATGCAAGGTCATCGAAGGCGAAGTGGAAATGGACAGCAACCACGCCCTGGAAGACTACGAAGTGGCTGCCGGTTACGTGCTGTCGTGCCAGGCGTATCCGGTCAGCGACAAAGTCATCCTGGATTTCGACCAACTCTGAAGATCACCACAACCCTTGTAGGAGCCGGCTTGCCGGCGATGAGGTCCGTTAAATCACCGCGAACGTCAGACCGTCATCGCTGGCAAGCCAGCTCCTACAGGTTTCGTGTACTGCCTGCCGGAATCCGGTTTCTGTAGGCATTACGCCGAAACACCACGTTTCACCCCCACAACAAAAACAACAGAGAGCGTGCCATGACACCCACTGACGTAGAACTCATCCGCCAGCACCCCGATTTCATCCAGCTGGTTCGTCGCAAACAAAACCTGTACTGGTCGCTGTCGCTGATCATGCTGGTGATCTATTTCGGCTTCGTGTTGCTGGTGGCGTTCTCCCCCGCCACCCTCGGCCAGTCCTTGAGCGGCGGCGTGACTTCGGTGGGCATGCTGGTCGGTGTGGTGATTGTGGTGTTGGCCTTCGCGCTGACCGGTTTCTACGTCTATCGCGCCAACAACGTGATTGATCCGCTCAACGAAAAGCTGAAACAGGAGTGCGCCCGATGAGCCGGCTCCTGGCGTTGTTCCTGTTGCCGCTGGCAGCAGTCACCGACTTCGCGGTCGCCGCCGACGGCGCGTCCCGCCCACTGAACTGGAACGCCATCGGCATGTTCCTGGTGTTCGTGCTGTTCACCCTCGGCGTCACGCGTTGGGCCGCATTGCGTACCCGTTCCGCCAGCGACTTCTACACCGCCGGCGGTGGCATGACTGGCTTCCAGAACGGCCTGGCGATTGCCGGCGACATGATCTCGGCGGCGTCCTTCCTCGGCATCTCGGCGATGATGTTTCTCAATGGCTACGACGGCTTGCTCTACGCCCTGGGCGTGTTGGCGGGCTGGCCGATCATCCTGTTCCTGATCGCTGAGCGCCTGCGCAACCTCGGCAAATATACGTTCGCCGACGTGGTCTCTTATCGCCTGGAGCAAACCCCGGTGCGCCTGACCTCGGCGTTCGGCACCCTGACTGTCGCGTTGATGTACCTGGTGGCGCAGATGGTCGGTGCCGGCAAATTGATCGAGTTGCTGTTCGGCATCGACTACCTCTACGCGGTGATGCTGGTCGGTGTGTTGATGGTGTTCTACGTGACCTTCGGCGGCATGCTCGCCACCACGTGGGTGCAGATCATCAAAGCGGTGATGCTGCTGTTCGGCACCACGTTCATGGCATTCATGGTGCTCAAGCATTTCGGTTTCAGCACCGAAGCGATGTTCGCCGGCGCCACTGCCGTACACGCCAAGGGCAGCGCGATCATGGCGCCCGGTGGCTTGCTGTCGAACCCGATCGATGCGATCTCGCTGGGGCTGGGCATGATGTTCGGCACCGCCGGCCTGCCGCACATCCTGATGCGTTTCTTCACCGTCAGCGATGCCAAGGAAGCGCGTAAAAGCGTGTTCTACGCCACCGGTTTCATCGGCTACTTCTACTTGCTGCTGATCATCGTCGGCTTCGGCGCCATCGTCATGGTCGGCACCGATCCTGCGTTCCGCGATGCCAGCGGCGCGATCATCGGCGGCGGCAACATGATTGCCGTGCACCTGGCGCAAGCCGTGGGCGGCAACCTGTTCCTCGGCTTCATCTCGGCGGTGGCCTTCGCCACCATTCTGGCGGTGGTTGCAGGCCTGGCGTTGTCCGGCGCCTCGGCGGTGTCCCACGATTTGTATGCCTGCGTGATGCGCAAGGGACAGGCCACCGAGCAGCAGGAAATCCGCGTCTCGCGCATAGCCACGCTGTGCATCGGCGTGCTGGCGATCATCCTCGGCCTGCTGTTCGAATCGCAGAACATTGCGTTCCTTTCCGGCCTGGTGCTGGCCATCGCCGCGTCGGTGAATTTCCCGGTGCTGTTCCTTTCGATGTACTGGAAAGGCCTGACCACTCGCGGCGCGGTCACCGGCAGCCTGACGGGGCTGGTCTCGGCGATTGTCCTGCTGGTGCTGAGCCCGGCGGTGTGGGTCAACGTGTTGCATCACGACAAGGCGCTGTTCCCGTACTCCAACCCGGCGCTGTTTTCCATGAGCCTCGCGTTTTTCAGTGCCTGGCTGTTTTCGGTCACCGACACCTCGCCGCGAGCGGCCCTTGAGCGCGGCCGCTACCTGGCTCAGTTCATCCGTTCGATGACCGGCATCGGTGCCTCCGGCGCCAGCAAGCACTAATAACGACCGACTGATGGCAGGGAATAAAAACAATGAAGCCCGCACGTTCTGCACCTTACGAATCACTGTTTTCGCTGGCCGCCGCATTGAGCCTGCCCATGGTCGCCCCCAGCGCCATGGCCGACTTCATCGACGACAGCAAGGCCCGCATTGAAATGCGCAACCACTACATCAATCGCGATTTCCGTCAGGACAACGCGGCGCAATCCAAGGCTGAAGAATGGGCGCAGGGTTTCACTGCACGCATCGAGTCCGGGTTCACCGACGGTACTTTAGGCTTCGGTCTCGATGCGTTGGGGGAGCTGGGATTGAAACTCGACTCCAGCCCGGATCGCCGTGGCACCGGGCTGCTGCCCTTCGGTCCGAAAAGCCATGAGCCGGCGGACGAGTTCAGCGAACTGGGGCTGACCGGCAAGGTGCGGGTGTCGAAAAGCGTGTTGAAGCTCGGCACCCTGCAACCTCTGATACCGGTGGCGACTTACAACGACACCCGCCTGCTCGGTTCGACGTTCGAAGGCGGCTTGCTGACCAGCCAGGAAATCAGTGGCCTGACGCTGAATACCGGGCGCCTGACCAAGGCCAACCTGCGGGATTCCTCCAGCAACGATGACATCGGTTACGCCGCCGCCAGCAGTGATCACTTCGACTTTGCCGGCGGCAGCTACGCGTTCAGTCCGCAACTGAACCTGAGCTACTACTACGGCAAGCTCGATCAGATTTATCGCCAGCAATTTGTCGGGTTGGTGCATACCCAACCGCTGGGCAACGGTTTCAATCTGCGCAGCGACTTGCGCTATTTCGACAGCCGGGGCGACGGCGCCGAACGCGCCGGGCGCATCGATAACCGCAACTTCAACAGCATGTTCACCGTGTCCCACGGTGCCCACAAGGTCAGCGCCACGTACCAGCAGTTGTCCGGCGACAGTGCCTTTCCGTTCCTCAACGGCGGCGATCCGTACGTGGTCAACCTGGTGACCTTCAACACCTACACCCGCGCCGACGAGGACTCCTGGCAGTTGCGTTACGACTACGATTTCGCGGCGCAAGGCATTCCCGGCCTGACCTTCATGACCCGCTACACCGACGGTCGCCACGTCAAGGCCGGCACCGTCGACAACGGCCGTGAGCGCGAGCGCGACACCGATATCAGTTACGTCATCCAGAGCGGCGTGTTCAAGGACGTCAGCCTGCGCTGGCGCAACGTGACCTTCCGCTCCGGCAATGGCCTGAACACCGCCCTCGATGAAAACCGGCTGATCGTCGGTTACACCGTGGCGCTTTGGTAATCCCTGAAGGGCGCGGTTACCGCCGCGCCAACACCTTTCACAACCTGGAGGAATCGTGATGTCTCACGCCCCTACCCTGCAAAGTTTCATCGCCGGTCGCTGGATCGGCCAACACGGTGCCCAGGTGCTGCGCAGCGCCATCGACGGCCACGAGATCGCACGCACCCACGAGGAACGTCCGGACTTCGCCGAAGCCGTCGAGCACGGTCGTCGCCAAGGCATCAGCGGCTTGATGGCGCTGGACTTCCAGCAACGGGCGCAACGTCTCAAGGCACTGGCCTTGTACCTGAGCGAACGCAAGGAGCAGCTCTACGCGATCTCCCACCACAGCGGCGCCACCCGCGCCGACAGCTGGATCGATATCGAGGGCGGCAACAGCACGCTGTTCACCTACGCCAGCCTCGGCTCGCGGGAACTGCCGTCGGGCAACATCGTCCACGAAGGCCCGGCGATGCAGCTGAGCAAGCTCGGCACCTTCGCCGGCACGCACATTCTGGTGCCTCGCGGTGGTCTGGCGGTGCACATCAATGCATTCAACTTCCCGATCTGGGGCATGCTGGAAAAATTCGCGCCGAGCTTTCTCGCCGGCATGCCGTGCATCGTCAAACCGGCCAGCGCCACCAGCTACCTGACCGAAGCCGTGGTGCGGCTGATGGACGAATCCGGCTTGCTGCCGGCGGGCAGCCTGCAACTGATCATCGGCAGCACCGGTGACTTGCTCGACCGCCTGCAAGGCCAGGACGTGGTGACGTTCACCGGTTCGGCCGACACTGCCGCGAAGTTGCGGGTCAATCCGAACCTGATCCGCAACTCGGTGCCGTTCAACGCCGAAGCCGACTCGCTGAACTGCGCGATCCTCGCCCCGGACGTGACCCCGGACGACGAAGAGTTCGAGCTGTTCATCAAGGAAGTCGCACGGGAAATGACCACCAAGGCCGGGCAGAAATGCACCGCCATCCGCCGGGCGATTGTGCCGGCCAAACACATCGATGCCGTCGCGACCCGTTTGCGCGATCGCCTGAAGAAAGTCGTGGTCGGCGACCCGTCGGTGGAAGGCGTGCGCATGGGGGCACTGGCCTCTCACGATCAGCAAAAAGACGTCGCCGAGCGTCTGGAAAGCCTGCTGCAGAGCAGCGACATGCTGTTCGGCGCTCGCGACGGTTTTGAACCGCGTGGCGAAAACGTCAGCCAGGGTGCGTTCTTCGCGCCGACCCTGTTGCAGGCCCGCGACCCGCACGCTGAAGGCGGCGCGCACGACATCGAAGCATTCGGCCCGGTCAGCACGCTGATGGCCTATGACGACCTCGACGAAGCACTGGCCCTGGCCGCACGCGGTAAAGGCAGCCTGGTGGCGAGCCTGATCACCAAGGATCCGCAGATCGCGGCCAAAGCCATTCCCGTCGCGGCAGCCTGGCACGGTCGCTTGCTGGTGCTGGACCGCGAATCTGCCGCCGAATCCACCGGCCACGGTTCGCCCCTGCCACAACTCAAGCATGGCGGGCCGGGTCGTGCCGGTGGCGGTGAAGAGCTCGGTGGTCTGCGCGCAGTGAAACACTACCTGCAACGCGCCGCCGTGCAAGGCTCGCCGACCATGCTCGCCGCCGTCACCGGTGAATACGTGCGCGGCGCCAAGGTCATCGAGACCGAGGTGCATCCGTTCCGCCGGTTCTTCCAGGACCTGCAGATCGGCGAATCGCTGCTGACCCACCGTCGCACCGTGACCGAGGCCGATCTGGTGAACTTCGGTTGCCTGTCCGGCGATCACTTCTACATGCACTTCGACGAGATTGCCGCCAAGGAATCGCAATTCGGCAAACGCATCGCCCACGGCTACTTCGTGCTGTCGGCGGCGGCCGGTCTGTTCGTCTCCCCGGCGCCAGGCCCCGTGCTGGCCAACTACGGCCTGGATACGTTGCGCTTCATCAACCCGGTGGGCATCGGCGACACCATCCAGGCGCGCCTGACCTGCAAACGCAAAATCGATCAGGGCAAAAAGAGCCCGCAGGGCATTCCGCAGGGCGTGGTGGCATGGGACGTGGAAGTCACCAACCAGCTGGGTGAACTGGTCGCCAGTTACGACATCCTCACCTTGGTCGTCAAACGCGAGGATTAACGCAGTCCTGTAGGCGCTGGCTTGCCGGCGATGACGTCCGCATGATCGATGCACATCCAAAGGCCCCATCGCCGGCAAGCCGGCTCCTACAAGGGTTTTGTGTGAACGCCAGTTTCAACGTTCACATCGATCCACTGTAGGAGCCGGCTTGCTGGCGATGGCGTCCGCATGATCGATGCACATCCAAAGGCCCCATCGCCGGCAAGCCGGCTCCTACAAGAGTTTTGTGTGAACGCCAGTTTCAACGCTCACACCGATCCACTGTAGGAGCCGGCTTGCCGGCGATGGCGGCCGCATGATCGATGCAAGTCCAAAGGACCTATCGCCAGCAAGCCGGCTCCTACAAGGGGTTTGTGTGAACGCCAGTTTCAACGTTCACACCGAGCCACTGTAGGAGCCGGCTTGCCGGCGATGACGTCCGCATGATCGATGCATATCCCAAGGCCCCACCGCCGGCAAGGCGTTTGAGTGAGTTCCTGTCAGTTTGCACATCGGTCAATAACCAAACGGCTTCTCGTGTGTGCCAGCAACATCGCCAACCCACCGCACACCATCAGGGTTTCGCCCAACGCTTGTGCCCAGGCCACCAGCATCAGCCCGCCGCCGATCAACAGGTAATACAACAATCCGAACAGCGCGCCCGCCGTGCCCAGCCGGTCCCCATAACTGGCGAGTGCCGAGCCTAGAATGTTCGGGATGGCCATCCCGAACGCCAGCACCACCAGCAGCATCGGCAATACAAACCCAAGGCTTTCTTGCATCAGCCATACGCCACTGGCCCCCACCCACACCAGCATCGCCGCCAGCTGAATCAGCTGCGGGCCACTCACGCCTCGACGCAACAGCCGCTGGTTGAGCCAGGCACCGAGACCGGAACCCAGCGCGAGGATCACCCCGCTGTAACCGAACCACTGCGCGCTCAAGCCCAGTCGCTGGAACACGAAAGGACCGAGGCTGTAGTAGCTGAACAAGGCAATGTTGAACAGCGCGACCAGCAACGTCGAATGCCAGATATCGCGGTCGCCCAGCATTCGCCACAGCGTCTCGAACAAGGCCGGTGTCGTCACCTGCTGCGGTCGTGTTTCGGGCAGGACGCGCAGGCACCACAGCCAGAGCGCCGCGGACAACAGCAACAGACACGCCACGACACCTCGATACCCGAAACCTTCCACCAGGCTCGCCCCGGTGAACAGGCCAATCGCCGGACTGGCCGCCAGCGCAATGCCCATCAGCGAAAACACGTGCGCCAGTTCCGCGCCCTTGAAGCGGTCGCGCAGCACGGTTTGCGTCACCACCGAGCCCACTGCCGCACCGAACGCCGCCAGCGCCTGCGCCATCAACAACGCATCGAACGTGCGAACGTTCAGCGCCAGCAACGATGCGCCGGCGTACACCCCCAGGCCGGCGAGCATCGACGGTCGACGTCCGATGCGGTCGCACATCCGGCCCCACGCCACCACACCAAACGCAAAGGCCAGGAAATACACGGAAAGCATGTGCGCCGCCGCCTGCGGCCCGACCGCGAAGGCCTGGCCGATGTCCGCCAATGCCGGGCTGTAAAGGGTTTGGGCGATCTGCGGGAACATCAGCAAAGCGATGGTCAACACCAACAATTTTTTGTAACTCATCACGACTTCACTCCCCAGGAAAACTGGCGAGCAGCTTATGAAACCGTGACTGACGTATTATCAAAACCCGGACAACTAATCGATGAAATCGGACAAACCATGGCCTGGCTGGATGCACACGCGCAATTCGACCCCGACAGCTATCCCGCCGCCGTGATCGGAATCGCCGCCACCCTTGGCGATCACGACTCCGGTTTACATCAACATCAACGAGGGCAGTTGCTGTTCACCCGCCAGGGCTGCACGCGCATTACCCTCGCGCAGCAGTTGTGCCTGCTGCCGCCCTCCCGCGCAGCGTGGATTCCCTGCGGGGTGACACACCGCGCGGTGATGCAACAGAGCGTCGACTACCGCTCGATTTACCTGACACCTTCGCTGTGCGCCGAGCTGCCGCAACACGTCTGCGTGATTGAAGTCAGCCCATTGCTGCGGGCCGTGCTGGAGGCGGTTGCCCAGGCAGACTTCGACACCGATTGGCAGCACGGCAAATTCTTTCATTTACTGGGCCTGTGCCTCAGCGAAATCCGCGACGCCGCACAGCAGACGATGCTGCTGCCATTGCCCTGGGACAAACGCCTGGCGCCGCTGCTTGCAACGCTCGATCAGCTACCGCCCGAACTTCAGGTCCTGCAAGCGCAGATCGGCGCCAGCGGCCGAACCATCGGGCGAATCTTCCAGCGTGAAACCGGTATGAGCTATCAGCAATGGCGCCAACAGTGGCGGTTGATGCGGGCCATCGAACTGCTCACCACCGGCAGAAACATCGGTTACAGCGCCTTCGCACTGGGTTTTGCCAGTGACAGTGCGTTTATTGCCTTCTTCAAGGACATGACCGGCATCACCCCTGGCCACTGGCGAAAATAGGCACCTGACGATCGGCAGCAGAAATTAATTGCGACCAAATATTACATACGTCATATTACGCACGTAATTAAACGCCGATTCCCACAGGTAATCCTCCATGACCAGCATGCCCAGCCTTGAACCCGACGTTGCCGTTGCGGTGAGCACACCCAAGCCTCCCCTGCTCAAGCGCCTGATCCTGCTGACGCTGGCCATTGCTGCCCTGGTATTTGCAGGCCTTTACGCCGCCCATTGGTGGACCGCCGGGCGTTTCATCGAAGAAACCGACGACGCCTACATTGGCGGCGACGTGACGGTGATCGGGCCGAAGGTTGCGGGTTACATCGAAGAGGTGCTGGTCAGCGACAACCAGAAAGTGAAGGCCGGCGATGTGTTGATCCGCCTCGATTCCCGTGACTACCGCGCCAACCTGTCCAAGGCCGAAGGCGCGGTGGCCGCGCAAGAAGCCTTGTTGGCCAACCTCGACGCCACTGAACAACTGCAACACGCAGTGATCGGTCAGGCCCGTGCGGGGATCGACGCCACCGGCGCTGAAACGGCCCGCTCACGGGACGACAATGCACGCTACAAACGCCTGGTCGGCAGCAACGCGGTCTCCGTGGAAAGTGCGCAACGGGCCGACGCCACTTTCAAGACCGCCCAGGCGCTGAGTGCTCGGGCCCAGGCTGAACTGCTGGCGGCGCAACGCCAATTGAACGTGATCGACACTCAGAAACAGCAGGCGCGCGCGGCATTGATGCAAGCCCGGGCCGAACGAGACCTGGCACAATTGAACGTCGGCTACACCGAGTTGCGCGCACCGATGGATGGCGTGATCGGCAATCGCCGGGCGCGGGTCGGTGCCTATGCGCAAGCCGGTTCGCAGCAGTTGTCGGTGGTGCCGGCCAGCGGGCTGTGGGTCGACGCCAACTTCAAGGAAGACCAATTGGCGCACATGACACCGGGCCAACCGGTGATCATTCACGCCGACGTGCTCTCGGGGCAGGTATTCCACGGTCACCTCGACAGCCTCGCGCCGGCCAGTGGTTCACAGTTCAGCGTGTTGCCACCGGAAAACGCCACCGGCAACTTCACCAAAATCGTGCAGCGAGTGCCGGTGCGGATCGTGCTCGACCCTGCCGACGGCGTGCTCGGGCATCTGCGTCCCGGCCTGTCGGTGACCGCTGAAGTCGACACACGCAAGGAGCCTGAAACGCCTGCCGTGGCCAGCGCGCCATGAGCCGCGCCCTCGCCGCCCCCGCGCAGCCGTTCAACGCCGCCAGCATGGCGACGGCGACCAAGGTCTTTGCCTTCGCCACCATGTGCATCGGCATGTTCATTGCCCTGCTGGATATCCAGATCGTATCGGCTTCGTTGCGCGATATCGGCGGCGGGTTGTCGGCGGGCACTGACGAAACGGCGTGGGTGCAGACCAGCTACCTGATCGCCGAGATCATCGTGATTCCGCTGTCCGGCTGGCTCTCCCGCGTGTTCTCGACCCGCTGGCTGTTCTGCGCATCCGCGGTGGGTTTCACCCTGGCCAGCCTGCTCTGCGGCGCGGCCTGGAACATTCAGAGCATGATCGCCTTCCGCGCCCTGCAAGGGTTTCTTGGCGGCTCGATGATCCCGCTGGTGTTCACCACGGCGTTCTTTTTCTTCACCGGCAAACAACGGGTGATCGCCGCCGCGACCATCGGCGCGGTGGCGTCATTGGCACCGACACTGGGGCCGGTGATTGGTGGCTGGATCACCGATGTTTCCTCCTGGCACTGGCTGTTCTACATCAACCTGGTGCCGGGGATTTTTGTTGCGGTGGCGGTGCCGATGCTGGTGAAAATCGACCAGCCGGAACTGTCGCTGCTCAAGGGCGCCGACTATTTGAGCATGGTGTTTTTGGCGCTGTTTCTCGGCTGCCTGGAATACACCCTCGAAGAAGGCCCACGCTGGAACTGGTTCAGTGACCACACGATTCTGACCACCGCATGGATCAGCGGCCTGGCGGGCCTGGCGTTCATCGGCCGGACCTTGCACGTGGCCAACCCGATCGTCGATTTGCGCGCCCTCAAAGACCGCAACTTCGCCCTCGGCTGCTTCTTCTCGTTTGTCACCGGGATCGGCCTGTTTGCCACGATTTACCTGACGCCGCTGTTTCTCGGCCGGGTGCGGGGTTATGGCGCGCTGGACATTGGTCTGGCGGTTTTCTCCACCGGGGTGTTCCAGATCATGGCGATTCCGCTGTACGCCTTTCTGGCCAACCGCATCGATCTGCGCTGGGTCATGATGACCGGCCTTGGGTTGTTCGCTTTGTCGATGTGGGATTTCAGCCCGATCACCCATGACTGGGGAGGCAAGGAGTTGATGCTGCCGCAAGCGCTGCGCGGAATTGCCCAGCAATTGGCGGTGCCGCCGGCGGTCACCTTGACCCTCGGCGGTCTGGCGCCGGCGCGACTCAAACACGCTTCCGGGCTGTTCAACCTGATGCGCAATCTGGGGGGAGCCATTGGCATCGCGGCCTGCGCGACGATCCTCAATGACCGTACCAACCTGCACTTCACACGATTGGCGGAGAACCTCAACAGCACCAACGAAGCCCTGAATCAATGGTTGTCACAAGTCGGCAACAACTTCGCCACGCTCGGCCAAAGCGGTGACGCGGGTGTCACCGCCAGCCTGCACCAGTTATGGCTGCTGACCTACCGCGAAGCGCAGACGCAAACCTACGGCGATGCGTTTCTGATGATCATGGTCTGTTTCATCATCGCCACGGCGATGGTGCCCTTGATGCGCAAGGTGCAACCACCGGCCGCGCCGTCAGCGGACGCTCACTGATCAGGCCTGAGGCGTTTTACGGAAGCCTACGGCCAGACGGTTCCAGCTGTTGATGGTGGAAATCGCCACGGTCAGGTCGACCATTTCCTTGGGGCTGAACTGCGCAGCGACCACATCGTAGTCTTCGTCCGGAGCGTGGGTCAGGCTCAGTTGGGTCAGGGATTCGGTCCAGAGCAACGCAGCACGTTCACGCTCGGTGAAGAACGGTGCCTCGCGCCAGGCGGTCACGGCAAACAGGCGACGCGGGGTTTCGCCGCCCTTGATGGCATCGGCGGTGTGCATGTCGATGCAGAAGGCGCAGCCGTTGATTTGCGATGCACGCAGCTTGACCAGTTCGATCAGGGTCTTTTCCAGCGGCAGCTTCGAAACGGCGGTTTCCAGGGCGATCATGGCTTTGAGTGCGTCAGGCGATGCGGTGTAGAAATCGATACGGGCTTTCATGGCAGGCTCCAGGAGCAAGTGGGGGTGGAGCTAAGTTAGTCCCGCAGGCCGACTGCTGGAATATCCAATTTCTCAGAAGTCGAGTAGACCGCCGCCGCCCCTTGTAGGAGCCGGCTTGCTGGCGATGCGGGCAACTCGGAGCAAATTGATGAGCGAGGTGATGCTATCGCCAGCAAGCCGGCTCCTACAGGGGGGCGAAAAAATAGTCTGTCAGGCTGATTGCCAGCACTCGGTCCTCGCCACTAGAATGCGATCAATTCTTAATTGCATCAGGCCAGGACGCCGGAAAAGAGTATCAGTCCCCCATGTCGTCAGCCGACCAACCTTCGAATCAGCATATCCATACCCTCTACAGCGAACACCACGGTTGGCTGCAGGGATGGCTGCATCGAAAACTCGGTAATCGCTGCGACGCGGCGGACCTGGCTCACGATACGTTCCTGCGCCTGTTGACCCGGCAAGTCGTCAAGCCCTGGGGCAGCGAACCTCGCGCGCTGCTGACGCACATCGCCAAAGGCCTGATGATTGATCGCTGGCGACGTCAGGACATCGAGCGCGCCTATCTGGAGACCATTGCTCACCTGCCAGTCGCCGCGGTGCCGTCACCGGAAAACCGCCTGCTGATTCTCGAAACCCTGATGCGCATCGAAGCCTTGCTTCGCGAATTACCCGCCGTCACTCGCGACACCTTCGTGCTGTCACAGATCGAAGGGCTGACGTACGCCCAGATCGCCATTCGACTGAATGTGTCGCTGATCACCGTCAAACGACATATGCGCGCCGCGTTCATCGCCTGCCTGAGTGTCGCTTGATGAACTCGTCGATGATCAACCCGCACATTCTCGGCGAAGCCGCCGACTGGCTGGTGCAGTTGCATTCAGGCAGCGCGACGCCGTCCGACCATCAGGCCATTGCCCAATGGCGCAATCGCAGTGCCGAGCATGCGCTGGCCTGGCAACGCGCCGAAGCGCTGCTCGGAGAGTTCCGCAGCGTACCGGCCAACCTGGCCATCCAGACCCTGCAACGGGCCGCGCACAAGGATGGCCTCAGCCGTCGCCAAACCCTCACGTGCCTGGGTGTGTTCCTGATGGCCGGCCCCTTGGGCATTGCCTCGCAACGTATGCCATGGCAGCAATGGACCGCCGATCAACGCACGACCGTCGGCGAGCAGAAAAGCCTGCAACTGCCGGACGGCAGCCATGTGCTGCTCAACACCGCCAGTGCGGTGGATGTTGCCTTCAACCTGCGCGAACGCCGGGTTGTGCTGCTCGATGGCGAAGTGTTGATCAGCACCGCCAAGGATCCCGGCGCCCGGCCCTTTATCGTCGAAACCCCGCAAGGTATCGCACGTGCGCTGGGTACGCGGTTTTGCGTGCGGGTCACTGACTCGCGAAGTCAGGTGTCGGTGCTCGAAGGGCTCGTGGAGGTCACGCCGCAGTTGCTGACCAAGAGTACAACCCTCAAGGCCGGTGAGCGCCAGAGTTTCAAGCTCAATCGCCTCGACCCGCTCGAGAACTTCGACACCAGTGCCCTGGCCTGGGACAAGGGCATGTTGCTGGCGAACAACATGCGCCTGGATGAATTGCTCGGCGAATTGAGCCGCTATCGCCCCGGCGTGTTGCGCTGTCATGCGGATGTCGCGGGGTTGCGGGTCTCGGGGGCGTTTTCCCTGCGTGACACCGACGCCAGCCTGCGCCTGCTCAGCGATACGCTGCCGCTGAAAATCAGCAGCCTGACCCGGTATTGGCTGTCGGTCGAACCGCGGGTCTGATCGCGCGGAAAAACTATTTCACAGTCCCCTGATACCTTTCTGCGTTTCGTTCGGTGTGTGGATAAACCTCTTCAATTCCACGCGCTCGACAGGAACGCCGAATGACTTCAACGCCCCTGCACCGCCCCGCCGATTTCCCGCTCAAAGCCCTGAGCCTGAGTGTTGCACTGGCCTTCACCGCGTGGCTGCCGATCAACAGCCATGCCGCTGACACTGTCAACGAAAGCGCCAGCCACACCATCAACATCGGCCCGGGTCTGCTCAGTCATACCCTGGCGCAATTCGCCGTGGCGGTCGGCGTGCCGTTGTCGTTCGATCCGGCGCAACTGGGCAATCGCCAGAGCCCGGGATTGCAAGGCAACTACAGCGTGCAGTCAGGCTTCGCGCAATTGCTTGAGGGCAGCGGTTTCGAGTTGATCAGCACGGGCGGAAACGGTTACACCGTGGCGCCGCGAGTCGCCGCCAACGGTGCGCTGGAGCTGGGCGCCACCAGCGTCAGCGCCCTGCGCGACGACAACGCGGACACCTACGGTGGCGGTCAGGTCGCCAAGGTTGCGCAGATCGGCATGCTTGGTAACCAGGCCTTGAAAGACCTGCCCTTCAGCGTCACCAGTTACACCGCCAAAACCATCGCCGACCAGCAAGCGCAGACCGTGGGCGATGTGTTGCTCAACGACGCTTCGGTGCGGCAGTCCGCCGGCTTTGGCAACTTCTCCCAGGTGTTCATGATCCGCGGTTTGCCGCTGCTGTCCGATGACATTTCCTATAACGGTCTTTACGGCATCCTGCCCCGGCAGATCATCGCCACCGAAGCGCTGGAACGGGTCGAGTTGTTCAAGGGACCGAACGCTTTTGTGAATGGTGTTACGCCCAGCGGCAGCGGGATTGGCGGTGGCGTCAACCTGCAACCCAAGCGCGCCGGCGATGTGCCGACCCGCAGCGTCACCCTCGATTACAGTGACGATGGCCGGGTCGGCGGGCATCTGGACCTGGGCCAGCGCTTTGGTGAAGACAACCGATTCGGCGCGCGGGTCAATCTGCTGCAACGCGAAGGCGCCACCGCCGTCGATGACGAAGACCGTCGCTCGTCGCTGATCAGCGTCGGCCTGGACTACCGAGGTGATCGCCTGCGGGTGTCGACGGACCTGGGCTATCAGAAACAGGTGATCAATCAGGGCCGCTCGGTGATCTATGTCGATTCGACCTTGAGCAAAGCGCCCAAGGTACCGGATGCCAACGCCGGGTACGCACAGAGCTGGAGCTACTCGCAACTGGAAGACACCTTCGGCATGGCCCGCGCCGAGTACGACCTCAGTGACAACTGGACCGCCTACGTGTCCGGCGGCGCCAAACACACGCGGGAAAACGGCGTGTATTCGTCGCTGACCATCACCGACCTCAACGGCAATGCCCGGGGTGGCATGCTCTACTCGCCTCACGACGAGGACAACAAAAGCCTGATGACCGGCCTCAACGGCCACTTGAACACCGGGCCGATCAGTCACCAATTGAACCTGGGCCTCGCGGGTATCTGGGGCCAGCAACGCTCGGCGTTCGAAACCATAGGCGCCGCCACGCGCTACAGCACCAACCTCTACGACGTCACGGACAAACCGCGCCCAAGCCCCACATCGTTTGCCAGCGACATTCACGATCCGCGCATCGTCGGCAAGAACACCCTGCGCAGCGCGGCGGTGTCCGACACCCTGGGCTTCATCGATGATCGCGTCTTGCTCACCCTCGGCGTACGGCGCCAGACACTGAACGTCGACGGCTGGAACACCACCACCGGCGCGCGCACTTCAAGTTATGAAGAGTCGATCAGCACGCCGGTCTATGGCCTGGTGATCAAGCCGTGGGAACACGTTTCGTTCTACGCCAACCGCATCGAAGGCCTGGCCAAGGGGCCCACGCCGCCGACCAGCGCGATCAACCGCGACGAGACTTTCGCCCCGGTGCGCAGCAAGCAAATCGAAGCCGGCGTGCGCCTGGACATGGACACCTATGGCGCGAGCCTGGGCGTGTACCGCATCGAACAACCGTCGAGCTACACCCAGGACGGGATCTTTCGGGTCGATGGCGAGCAACAAAACAAAGGCGTGGAGTTGAACGTTTATGGCGAGCCGCTCGATGGCCTGCGCCTGCTGAGCGGCGCGACGCTGATGAAGACCGAAATCGAAGGCAGCACCAATGGGGTCAACGACGGCAACCGCGCCGTCGGCGTACCGCGTTTTCAACTCAACGTCGGGGCAGATTGGGACGTGCCGGGAATTGAAGGCGCGGCACTCAGTGCGCGGATGCTGCGCACCGGCGGGCAATACCTGAACGCCGCCAACACCCAGAGCATTCCGGCGTGGAACCGCTTTGATGTGGGGTCGCGGTATGCCTTCAAGATGGATGAGAAGTACATCACCTTGCGCGCCAATCTGGAGAACGTGGCGAACAAGGCGTATTGGGCCTCGGCGAATGGCGGGTACCTGACACAGGGGACGCCGCGGACGCTGAAGGTGTCGGCGACTTTGGATTTCTGATCCGAGTTTGGTGGTGAATCTGCCACCGCTTTCGCGAGCAAGCCCGCTCCCACATTGGATCTCCAGTGAACACAGCATTTGTGTAAGACGAAGATCAAAATGTGGGAGCGGGCTTGCTCGCGAACCGCGAAGCGGCCATCCAACACCAACCACTAAGCCCGACTGCGCAACCACTGCAAAAACCCCTTCTTCTCCACCACCTTCGGCGTTTCCTGGGTCAACGTCTGTGCCTTGTGCAAACGGAAATCCAGCAACGCCTTCATCGCTTCGCCGATGTCATGCCGCGCATCCAGGCACGGTTTGAGGTAGTCCTTTTCGATCCGGTACAGGCTGCAGGCGGTCTTGGCGCTGAAGTCCGCCGGCAGCGCCGTGTCCGACAAGATCCCGCCCTCGCCGATCACCTCGCCCGGCCCCATGCGCCCGGATTCGAATTTGCCCCCGGCGCGGCTCAGCGCCACCGAGACCACGCCGGATTCGATGATGAACAGATGATCGCTGACCTCCCCCGCCGGCAGGATCATTTCCCCGGCGCGGAAGTTTTGCAGGGTCATGTGCTGGCTGAAGGTTTCTTTCTCCTCCTGACGCAAAGTCGAGAAGATCGCCGAGCTTTCCAGCAACGCCCGTGGCCGCGACAGGTTCACCGGTGTATTCGATTCGACGCTGGACAACAGGCTCACGCCCGACGCTTGCAAGTGCCGGAACGCCAGATCGAACAGCAGATTGCGCACCATGCGCTTCTGGTCCATCGAGACTACGAAGCCGCTGATTTCGTACTCCACGCCGGTGGCGCTCGAACCTTTGAGCGCGACACACGGCGCCGGCTTGGCCAGCAGGTATCGGCATCCCTCCATCGCCCGTTCCAGCGCATCGATCACCGTTTGCGGACGTGCGTGCGGGCTCAACTGCAAGCTGATCGACACGCCGAAAATATCGCTCGGCCGGCTGAAGTTGATGATCTTGGCCTTGGCCGCCAGCGAGTTGGGGATCACCGCCATGCTGCCCTGGGACGTTTGCAGGCGCGTGGCGCGCCAATCGATGTCGGTGACCCGACCTTCGGTGCCGTCGATGGAGATCCAGTCATCCAGTTGATAGGGTTTGGTGGTGTTGAGGACGATCCCCGAGAACACGTCGCTGAGGGTGCTTTGCAACGCCAGGCCGACGATGATCGCCAACGCGCCGGACGTCGCCAGCACGCCTTTGACCGGCAGGTCGAGCACATACGCCAGAGCCGCGATGATCGCGATCAGGAAAATCACCGCGCCCAGCAAATCCTGGAGCAGACGACCGGTGTGCCCGACCCGTTGCATCATCCCCGCGCCGATCAACACCGTCAGGGTGCGCGCGCCGAACAGCCACCAGCCAATCTGCAAACCGGTCGCCGCCAGGTGCAACGGCACGTTGTCCGCCCAGGGCGCAGGCTCCAGAGGGTTCAGGCCTTCGTTGAACAACAGGATGCTGAACAACGTGAAAATCAGCAGCCGCACCAACAGTTTCCAGTTGCTGCCACTGGCACTGATCAAGCGCCACAGCCCCAGATCGATGATGATCAGGATCAGGGCACAGACCAGCGGGTGATTGGTAAGCAGTGACAGCATCAAGCAACTCCAGCCATGTACGGATGGGCACAGTGTAGGAGCAAACGCAGGCTTGAGAACAACACAAAAACCTGTAGGAGCCGGCTTGCTGGCGATGGCGGTCTGACAGTCACTCAATTGTTGACTGCTCTACCGCTATCGCCAGCAAGCCGGCTCCTACAGGGGTGATGTGTGTCAGTGATTATTTGCTATTGGTCAGCGTGTTGTAGCTGGTCATCAGGTTGCGGTAGTCCGGGATGTGGTTGGAGAACAGGGTCGCCAGGCCTTCCACGTCGTTGCGCCAGTCGCGATGCAGCTCGCAGGCCAGGCCGAACCAGGTCATCAGTTGCGCGCCGGAGGACGACATGCGGTCCCAGGCCGATTGACGGGTCAGCTCGTTGAACGTGCCGGAAGCGTCCGTCACCACAAACACGTCAAAACCTTCCGCCAGTGCCGACAGCGCCGGGAATGCCACGCACACCTCGGTCACCACGCCGGCGATGATCAGTTGCTTCTTGCCGGTGGCCTTGATCGCCTTGACAAAGTCTTCGTTGTCCCAGGCGTTGATCTGGCCAGGACGGGCAATGTAAGGCGCATCTGGAAACAGCGCTTTGAGCTCGGGCACCAGCGGGCCGTTGGGGCCGGTTTCGAAACTGGTGGTGAGGATGGTCGGCAATTTGAAGTACTTGGCCAGGTCGGCCAGGGCCAGCACGTTGTTCTTGAAACGGTCCGGTTCGATGTCCCGCACCAGAGACAGCAGGCCCGCCTGATGATCCACCAACAGAACGGCGGCGTTATCCTTGTCGAGACGTTTGTAAGAAGTAGTCATTTCAGTAGTCCTCGCGTGTTATCGATGCCGAGTGGAAATCGGCGTGGGGTACTCGGTTAGCGCTGGGAATCCAGCACTTCGTGTTCGTTCGCCACTTGCTGGGCCTTGAGGTAACTCTCGATCAGCAATTGATAATGCGGCATGGCCTGGGCGTAGACAGCCGCCCACTGCTCGGCGTCCGGACGGTTCCACGAGCCTTGCAGCTCAGAGAGCGTAGCCATGATGTCGATCGGCACCACCCCGGCTTGTGCCAAACGGGCAATCGTCAGATCAGTGGCCAGTTTCGAGTGGTTGCCGGAAGCATCGACCACAGCAAACACTTTGTAGCCTTCATGCACCGCCGCAATGGACGGGAACGCCAGGCATACGCTGGTCAGGGTGCCGGCGATCACCAGGGTTTTCTTGCCGGTGGCTTTGACTGCCGCGTGAAACTCGGCATTGTCCCAGGCGTTGATTTCACCTTTGCGCGCCACGTATTGAGCATGCGGCGCGGCTTCGTGAATTTCCGGAATCAACGGTCCGTTCGGTCCTTGCGGTACGGAAGCGGTGGTGATCACCGGCATCTTCAGCAGTGTCGCGGCTTTGGCCAGGGCAATGGCGTTGGCGCGCAGTTGCGGTACGTCCATGTCCTTGACGATCTGGAACAATCCGCTCTGGTGGTCGATCAACAGCATCGCGCTGTCGTTGGGATCGATGGTAGGTTTTTGGCCATTGAAGTTGGCCGCGTTGACGGTACTCATGTGCGTCTCCTCTTTATTTCAGGCAACAGCCATCCCTGGCCCCGGAACCGGCCTACGCATCCTGTGTAGAGCGGGTTGTTGAACCTGTAGGGTTAACCGTGCATCCGGCCGAACCGACCGGACTGGAAGTCAGCAAAGGCCTGGTGGATTTCCTGCTCGCTGTTCATCACGAACGGGCCGTGGCCGACAATCGGTTCGTCGATTGGCTCGCCGCTGAGCAGCAACACGACGGCGTCGTTATTGGCTTCCAGACTGATCTGATGGCCATTGCGTTCGAACAACGCCAACTGCCCTTCGCGCACTAGCTCCAGGCCGTTGACCTGAACCGTGCCACGCAGCACCACCAGTGCAGTGTTGCGACCGTCATGCAGATCGAGGGTCAGCAACTTGCCGCCGTTGAGGCGCAAGTCCCAGACATCGACCGGGGTGAATGTCCGCGCCGGGCCGGTGTAGCCGTCGAATTCGCCGGCGATCAGGCGCAGGCTGCCGGCCTCGTCCTTGAGCGGAATGCTCGGAATGTCGCCGTCGAGAATCGTCTGGTAACCGGCGTCGGCCATTTTGTCTTTGGCCGGCAGGTTGACCCACAGTTGGACCATTTCCAGGGTGCCGCCGGTTTTGGCGAAGCCTTCGGAGTGGAACTCTTCGTGGAGAATCCCCGAGGCGGCGGTCATCCATTGCACATCGCCCGGGCCGATCTTGCCGCCGCTGCCGGTGGAGTCGCGGTGCTCCAGTTCGCCCTTATAAACGATAGTCACGGTTTCGAAACCGCGGTGCGGATGCTGACCAACGCCACGACGCTCGGTGGTCGGGGTGAACTCAGCAGGGCCGGCGTGATCCAGCAGCAAAAACGGGCTGATGTGTTTGCCCAGGTTGTCGTAGGAAAACAGCGTACGAACCGGAAAACCGTCGCCGACCCAATGGGTCCGTGGGCTGGTGTAGATGCCGATGATGTTTTTCATGCTGCCTCCGAAATCTGTGGTTTGACGCGATGGACAAAGCTTAAAACCGAACCCTTTGGTGCGCTAGACTGCAAAAATCAGCCTTAGCGTTCTATATGGAGAACGATGGTGGAAGACCTCAACACCCTCTACTACTTCACCCAAGTGGTGGAACATCAGGGTTTCGCTGCGGCCGGGCGAGCGCTGGACATGCCCAAATCGAAGCTCAGCCGACGCATCGCCGAACTCGAAGAACGCCTCGGTGTGCGTCTGCTGCACCGCACCAGCCGGCATTGTTCGCTGACCGAAATCGGCCAGGCCTATTACCAGCGCTGCCTGGCCATGCGCGTGGAAGCGGAAAGCGCCGCCGAACTGATCGAGCGCAACCGCTCCGAACCCCAGGGCCTGGTGCGCATCAGTTGCCCGACCGCGTTGCTCAACTCCTGGGTCGGGCCGATGCTGACCCGCTACATGCTCAAATACCCGCTGGTGGAGTTGTTCATCGAGAGCACCAACCGCCGGGTCGATCTGATCCACGAGGGTTTCGACATCGCCTTGCGCGTGCGCTTTCCGCCACTGGAAAACACCGACATGGTGATGAAGGTGCTGGGAAACAGCACCCAATGCCTGGTGGGCAGCCCGGCCTTTGCCGAACGCTTATCGACGCCCGCCTCCCCGGCCGACCTCAGCGGTTTGCCCAGCGTGCATTGGGGCGCGGCGCAACGTGAATATCAGTGGGAATTATTCGGTGCGAACGGCGCCAGCGCGCTGATTCGACACGCACCGCGCATGGTCACCGATGACTTGCTGGCCCTGCGTCACGCGGTGCTCGCGGGGATTGGCGTCGCGCACCTGCCCAGCGTGGTGGTGCGCGATGACATTGCCGCCGGACGCCTCGTCGAACTGGTGCCGGGCTGGGCGCCCAAGTGCGGGATCGTCCATGCGATCTTCCCCTCTCGCCGTGGGTTACTGCCGTCGGTACGGACGTTGATTGACTTTCTCGGTGAGGAATTCACCCACAGCGACATCGCCTAGTCCTTTTTTGCCGACACGGACGAACCTGTAGGAGCGAGCTTGCTCGCGAAAAACGTGAGAGCTCCGCGGGGCGTCAGACTGGCTGCGTTACCGTTGACCTCCATCGCGAGCAGGCTCGCTCCTACAGGGCCGATGAGTGGGGGCTGGCGGAGTGTTTATTTCGGACATAATATCAGCGCAGATTACAACCATAATATCTGCGCCCGTCCGAGGACACTGAATATGCAAAGCCCCAACCGAGAAGCCACCCTCGCCCAATGGATCGTTCAGGAAGACGCCATGCGCGCACGTCTGGCCGGGCCCGGCAGCCTGTCGCTGGCCGAGGTCAGTGCTCTGTCGCCGGCCGAGTTCTTCGAGGGCATCGGCAACGGTGAACTGCCCTCGCCGCCGATTGGCACGCTGATGGACTTCATCCCTATCGAATGGTCGGCCGGGCTGTTCATCTTCCAGGGCACGCCGGACGCCCGGCATTACAACCCGCTGGGCAGCGTGCATGGCGGCTATGCGGCGACCTTGCTGGATTCGTGCATGGGCTGCGCGATTCATACGCAGCTGAAAAAGGGCCAGGGGTATACGACGCTGGATCTGCGCATCAGCTATGTCCGCGCGTTGACCGGCGCCAGCGGACCGGTGCGTGCCGAGGGCAAGATTGTGCACCTGGGGCGTTCGACGGCGCTGGCCGAGGGGCGGATTTATGATGTGGATGGGCGGTTGTATGCGACGGGGTCGACGACTTGCATGATTCTTGAGGCTCGCGGATAAGATCCGAAACCGAGTCGCGGCCTTCGCGGGCAAGCCTCGCTCCTACAGGGGGAGCGGCGCACTTTTGTAGGAGCGAGGCTTGCCCGCGAAGGCGTCCGTTGCAACACCGCGAATCCTCTTGCCTTACGATTCATGACTTGCGGTAAACATTGCTTTGCCCATCCAGCGGTTTTTCTCAAGGATGCAGGCACCGATACTCGTGCCCATTCCCACTGCAACCCCTGGAGTCATTGATGTCTATTCCCGCATTCGGTCTTGGTACGTTTCGCTTGCAAGGCCAGGTGGTCATTGATTCGGTGAGCACTGGCCTGGAACTGGGCTATCGCGCCATCGATACCGCGCAAATCTACGAGAACGAAGCCGAGGTCGGCGAGGCCATCGCGGCCAGCGGCATTGCCCGTGAAGAGCTGTTCATCACCAGCAAGATCTGGGTCGCCAACTTCGCCAAGGACCGCTTGATCGACAGCCTCAAAGAGAGCCTGCAAAAACTGCAGAGCGACTACCTCGACCTGACGCTGATCCACTGGCCATCGCCGGAAAACCAGGTGCCGGTCGAAGAATTCATGGGCGCGTTGCTCGAAGCCAAAAAACTCGGATTGACCCGGCAGATCGGCGTCTCCAACTTCACCGTCGACCTGATGAAGCAAGCCATCGCCGCCATCGGTGCCGAGCACATCGCCACCAACCAGATCGAACTGCACCCGTACCTGCAAAACCGCAAGGTCGTCGAATTCGCGCAAAGCCAGGACATCCAGATCACCTCCTACATGACCCTGGCGTACGGCGAAGTGCTGAAAGACCCGGTTATCCAGCAGATTGCCGAGCGCCTGCAAGCAACGCCTGCGCAAGTCACCCTGGCCTGGGCCATGCAATCGGGTTACGTGGTGATCCCGTCGTCCACCAAACGCGCCAACCTTGAAAGCAACCTCAAGGCCTGCGCCCTGACCCTGAGCGACGCCGACATGGCGTTGATCGCCGGCCTTGAACGCGCCCACCGCCTGACCAGCCCCAAAGGCATCGCGCCAAACTGGGATTAAGCGTCGCCCTGCGCCAGGCGTTGGTCGAGGCGCGTCATGGCCTGCTGCAACTGATCGACGGCTTCGTCGATCAGCCCCGCACGACCATCACCGCAGGCACGCTCAAGGTCCTCGCAGCATTCGATCAGACTGACCGCCCGCACCATCAGCGCCCCGCCCTTGATGCGGTGCGCCAACGTGCGCAGGGCATGCTGTTCGCCACTGGCATGGGCCTTGAGCAACTCGTCCCGATCCGTGCGATTGGTCGCGGCCAGGTCACTCAGCAGTTGATTGATCAGTTCGTAGTCCTCGCCGACGTAGCGCTCCAGACCGCTCAAGTCGATGTCGGCGGTTGAAGGTGTTTCGAGGGGCGGCACCGCTCCATCGGCAAACCTGGACGCCAACCAGGCGCCCAGATCCGCCAGGCGGATCGGTTTGAACAGGCAGTCATCCATCCCCGCTTCCAGGCAACGGGCCTTCTCCTCGGGCTGCGCATTGGCGGTCAACCCCAGAATCAGGATCGGTTGTAATCCCTGAGCCTGCTCTTCATCGCGGACGGCCCCGGCCAACTCATAACCGCTGAGCACCGGCATGTTGCAGTCAGTAATCAGCACATCAAACTCATACTCGCGCCATCGATCAAGACCTTGCTGACCGTCCTCGGCGTCCATCACCCGGTGGCCCAGGTAGCTCAACTGCCGTGAGAGCAGCAATCGATTGGCCGGGTAATCATCGACCACCAGAATGGTCAGCGGCCGGGTCTGCGCCTGTTCCTCACGGTCAGGTAACTCGCTGGATGGCAACGGTTGCAACGCGGGCAGATCCAGGCAGACATCAATCCGCGTGCCCTTCCCCAACACGCTGACAAGCTGCAATTGCCCGCCCATCATTTCGCACAACGTGCGGCTGATCACCAGCCCCAGACCTGAGCCGTTTCGACCTGTTTGCTGGCTGTTTTGCGCCTGCACAAACGGGCTGAACAGTCGCTGCCGATCGATCTCGCTGATACCGATGCCCGTGTCTTCAATGCGCACCGAGACCGCCAGTTGCCCGACTGCACGGGGCTCGACCCGCAGCGTCAGGCGCACTTCACCTTCTTCGGTGAACTTGATCGCGTTGCTCAGCAGATTGGACAGCACCTGCTTGAAGCGCGTGGGGTCGATCAACACGTCGGCGTCGCTGTGCTCACCCAGGTCGACGCGCCACTCCAGGTTCTTCTGCCGGGCCAGACCTTCAAAGACCCGGCACACCGATTCGACCAGCCTGCGCAGGTTGGCCCGTTCCGGCGTCAGGGACAAATGCCCGGACTCGATGCGGGCGATGTCCAGAATGTCGCCAATCAACGCCAGCAATTGTTGCCCGGCATTGGCCGCCACCTCGATTGCCGACCGGTCGGTGACGCCTTCATCCGCTCGCTTCAACGCCAATTCGAGCATGCCAAGCAGCGCATTCATCGGCGTGCGGATCTCATGGCTCATGGTCGCCAGAAACGTGGTCTTGGCACGGTTCGCCTCATCCGCCGCGTCCTTGGCGTCCTGCAATTGACTGAGCAATTGCTGGCGCAGGCGGATTTGCCGGCGCTGCCAGGCGATCCAGGCCAGCGCCAGCAACAGCAAGGCGCCGGCACCGACAAAGGCCTGGAGAATGTCTTGCCGGTGACGCAGCCAGAAGCTCTGTTCAACCATCAGGTCATTGCGCCAATAACCGGTCATTTCATCGATTTCTTCAGGGGAGATACTCAGCAGCGCCTTGTCCAGGATCGAATGCAGCTCAACGGCCTCGCGACCGGTCGCCAGGGTGCTGCGGGCCGGATCGGTGCCGACGGTGCTGGTCACTTGCAGACGGTCGCGGTATTGCCGGGAAATCATGATCCGGGCACCGATCAACGAGTTGATGGCGCCGTCCGTCCTGCCCTCGGCGACCATTTCCATCCCGTCAGCGGTCAACGGCGCAGTGACCAGTTCGACCTGCGGAAAATGCTGGCGAATGAATTCGCCGGCACTGTTGCCCTGGGTGATGGCCAGTTTTTTGCCCGCCATTTCATCCAGTGTCCGCGGACTGTCGGATGCGATGCGGGTCACCAGCACATTCGGGCTGGTCAGAAACGGCCGGGTAAATCGCAGTTCTGTTTCACGCTCAATGCTGGGGCTGATCCCGGCGACCACGTCAACATGACCGCTCCTGATCCACTCGAACAATTCAGCCACTGACCGGGTTGGCTGAATGTCGAATTTCAAACCTGTACGCAAACTGATTTTCGCCAGCACATCGATGCTGATGCCCCGGTAATTGCCCCCGTCATCGACAAAGGAAATCGGCATGAGGTTTTGGTTGATCGCCACTCGCACGCGTGGATGATCATCGAGCCAGCGTTGCTCGGCGACACTGAAGTGCAGGGCTTGCGTGCCGGCAATGGAAGCCCCGCTACCGCCCCATCGCCGCAGGATATTCATTCGTTCATTGGTCGGGATCGCCGCCAGCGCCCGGTTGACGATGCGTTGCAACTGGAGGTTGTCGAGGTTCATCGCAAACGCAAAACGCCCGGACTCCATACGGGAAAAATCCGCCAGTTGAACGTTGTTGAGGTAATTTTTACTGATCAGGTGATTGACGCTGATGGCGTCCCCCAAATAGGCGTCCGACTGACCAAACGCAACGGCGCCCACCGCGCCCAGCGTCGAAGGGAACAGCTGCACATTCGCCTTGGGATAAAAAGCCTGCACTTGCTGCTCGGGCAAATAGTGGTACAGCATCGCCAGCCGTTTACCGGCAAGGTCCGGGTCCAGTGGCAGGGATGAATCGGTGCGCGTGACCAGCACCGGTTGATCATCGGCATAGGCACTGGACATCCGCAGTTGTGGATCCTCGACCTCATAACGGTTAGCCGTACCCAACAGGTCAGCCGCACCGTCCTTGATCGCACGCACCGCCTCGTCCCGCGATGCGTAGCGCTGAACATCGATTTCCACGTTCAATAGCTGTTTGAGCAGCCCGGCATAGTCAGCCGTCAACCCTTCGTAGTCGGTGCCGGTGGTGGTGATGTCGAAGGGCGGATAATCCGGCGCCGAGACGGCCAGCACCAGCCGGCCTTTCTGCCGTAGCACACGCGAATCGGCATCCGACAGTTTGACGTCGTAGCCGTCCACGCTGGAGCGTCCCAGCAGGGTCAGTGATTGCGGTTGTGCACAGACACTGGAAATCCAGAGCCCCCCCAGCAATACCAGGTGGGTCAGGTGGCGAAATCGTCGAAACGCACTCATTCAGATCAGATGATTACGTTTGGCGAAATCCCTCAAGTGAACCTTGGATTCCACATTGAGTTTTTCGATCAAACGGGTTTTGTAGGTGCTGACGGTCTTGTGGCTCAGGTTGGTGATTTCGGCGATTTCCTTGTTGCTCATACCTTGGGCCACGTAACACAAGATGGTCAGTTCGCGGTCGGAGAGACTGTCGATCATCTCCCTTTCGCTGCGTTGCAAGGTGCTCAGCGACACCGAGCTCGAGGCGAGCTTGGCGAAATAGGAGTAACCGGCCATCACCGCGTGCACGGCCTTGTGCAAATGTTGCAGGTCGTTGGTTTTGGAAACGTACGCGGCAGCACCGGCACGCATGCAACGATCCTGATAAAACCTTGGCTCTTGTGAAGTGAAGACCAACACCCGGCAGCGCACACCACTGGCCTTGATCCGGTTCAGTACATCCAGCCCGTCGAGTCCCGGTAAACCCAGGTCAAGCACCACCAGATCCGGATGATGCTCACGAATCATCGACAAAACCTCATTGCCGCTGGACACCTCGTGAATCTGTTGAAACCCTTCCTGTTTAAGCAGGATTTTGACGGCAGCGCGAACCACCGGATGGTCGTCCGCTATCAGCGCTGACTTCGCTGACTTCATGGCAACTCCCTGTGCTAATACACGACAATCGGACACTGAATGTCCATGGGTCGGACCCCGGCTACACGCAGCAGCTGCGCGAAGACTCTTGCACGGAAACACGCGCCCGACTACCTGACAGAAATGACAGTGCCGACGAGCGGTAGCTGAGGATCAACGGTCGCCATCAGCCGTTGAATGCACGCCAGATCGGGTAACGCAGCATCGCTCACCTGAACCTTTTGCTGCCCGCAAGCCGGGGTCGGCGGCCCGTCATAGATCAAGGCGTGGTGAACCTGTGGGTGATCGAGGAAGAAGTCGCGCAAGTCCAGTGCCCTGTCCGCCAACGCGGCATTGATGACCACCAGGTCGAAAGACACACCGCCGTACTCGGTCAGGGTCAACAGTTCGGCAAGGTTTTGCACGGGGGCCACGCGGTAATAATCGAGCCGGTTGAACAGGCGCTCGATTCTCATCCGCTGAAAATGCTGCTCGTCGGCAATCAGGATACGTAACGCTTTGTTCGGCAACCGGGGCCCCCAGGAGGGTTTCAGATTCGTGAGGCCGCAAGGCTACGGAAGAGCCAACGAGCTTTCTGTAGGACTATTCCTAAAACCCGAGACATTTATTCCGTTGCCAGAGGGGATTCAACGCTATTCCGTCGTACTCGGACTCCAGAATGCCTGCACCACCAGCGTCGATGTCGAAATCCGGGCCACCAGCGCGTCCAGTTCGTCGCCGTCCACAGACGTCGTCGCGAGGGTCGCCTCCACTTCGATTTCATCTGCGCCGAACGCGTGTACATCAACATCGCTCGCCGGGTAATTGCTGCGCTCCAGTTCCGCTTCCAGCAGCGCCAGCACGGCTTTTTGTTGGGAACGGCGGGCAATCACGTAAACGATGTTGGTGACCTCAGCCGAAATCACATCCAGCGGCTGACGGTTGATGTTGTTGACGATCGGCCGCAGCAAGGTATTGGCCGCAAGTACGAACAGCGTACCGAGCAAGGCTTCCAGGACCAGATCAGCCCCCGCGCAGGCACCGACCGCCGCCGAAGCCCACAGCGTTGCCGCGGTGTTGAGGCCACGCACGTTGCCCTCTTCGCGCATGATCACCCCGGCACCGAGGAAGCCGATGCCGGAAACCACGTAAGCGACCACCCGCACCGCGCCTTCGGCCCCGCCGAGGCGGTTGGCCATGTCGACGAAAATCGCCGCCCCCACCGCGACCAGCACGTTGGTGCGCAGGCCGGCGGTGCGTTGGCGGTATTGGCGCTCGAAGCCGATCAGGCCACCGAGGATGAAGGCCGCGCTGAGGCTGACCAGGGTGTCGACCAGGGAGGTCAGGTTGATGTTGTTGAGTGCTTGCATGATGAATCCTTTGAAAAACACACGATCCCCTGTGGGAGTGAGCCGGCTCGCGATGACGGTGGTACATCCAACATTAAAGTGGCTGATCTACCGCTATCGCGAGCAGGCTCACTCCTACATCTGGCAGCATTACTGCCAGCCAAACCGGCGGATGTAGAAGCCCTTCACCGCCTGGGTGAGCGCCATGTACGCCAGTAGAATCACCGGCAAAAACACAAAGTACAGCGACGGCAGCGCCTGCAATTTGAAGTAGTGCGCCAAGGGTCCCATCGGCAGGAAGATCCCCACGGCCATGATGATTCCGGTCATCACCAGCAGCGGCATGGCAGCGCGGCTTTGCAGGAACGGAATCTTCGGCGTGCGAATCATGTGCACGATCAGCGTCTGGGTCAGCAGCCCGACCACGAACCAGCCGGACTGGAACAGGGTCTGGTGGTCCGGGGTATTGGCGTCGAACACGTACCACATCAAGGCAAACGTGGTGATGTCGAAAATCGAACTGATCGGGCCGAAGAACAGCATGAAGCGCCCGACATCCGCCGGTTGCCAGCGCTGCGGTTGCTTGAGCATTTCTTCATCGACGTTATCGAACGGAATGGCGATCTGCGAAATGTCGTAGAGCAGGTTCTGCACCAGCAGGTGCATCGGCAGCATCGGCAGGAACGGGATGAACGCGCTGGCCACCAGCACCGAGAACACGTTGCCGAAGTTCGAACTTGCGGTCATCTTGATGTACTTGAGCATGTTGGCGAAGGTCCGCCGCCCTTCCAGCACGCCCTCCTCCAGGACCATCAGGCTTTTCTCCAGCAGGATGATGTCCGCCGCTTCCTTGGCGATGTCCACGGCGCTGTCCACCGAAATACCGATGTCGGCGGTGCGTAGCGCAGGGGCGTCGTTGATGCCATCGCCCATGAAACCGACCACATGGCCGTTGCCCTTGAGCAGACGGACGATGCGTTCCTTGTGCGACGGCGTCAGTTTGGCGAAGACGTTGGTGGTCTCCACGGCCACCGCCAGTTCGGCGTCGGTCATGCGCTCGATGTCGTTGCCCATCAACAGGCCTTGCTGCTCCAGGCCGACTTCGCGGCAGATCTTCGCGGTCACCAGTTCGTTATCGCCGGTCAGCACTTTCACTGCCACGCCATGCGCGGCCAGCGCTTTCAAGGCCGGCGCAGTGCTTTCCTTCGGTGGATCGAGAAACGCCACGTAGCCGATCAGCGTCAGTGCCTGCTCATCCGCCAGGCTGTAAGTGTCGCGCCCCTCGATCATTGGCCGCGCGGCAACCGCCACCACCCGCAGCCCCTCGGCATTGAACGAGGCGGTGACCTGACGAATCCGCGTCAGCAGTTCATCGCTCAGTGCTTCATCGCGCTCGCCGTGACGCACCCGCGTGCACACCGCCAGCACCTCTTCCACCGCACCTTTGCAGATCAACAGATGCGGTTGACCGCGCTCGGCAACCACCACCGACATACGCCGCCGGGTGAAGTCGAACGGGATCTCGTCGACTTTGTGAAACGCCGTGCCGACTTTCAGTTCGCGGTGGATTTCGACGTGTTCGAGCACCGCCACGTCCAGCAGGTTTTTCAGGCCGGTCTGGTAGTAGCTGTTGAGGTAGGCCATTTCCAGCACATCGTCGGAGTCGTTGCCCCAGACGTCGACGTTGCGCGCCAGAAAGATTTTGTCCTGGGTCAGGGTGCCGGTCTTGTCCGTGCACAGCACGTCCATGGCGCCGAAGTTCTGGATCGCATCGAGGCGCTTGACGATGACTTTTTTGCGCGACAGGAACACCGCACCTTTCGCCAGCGTCGAGGTGACGATCATCGGCAGCATTTCCGGGGTCAGGCCCACGGCAATCGACAGTGCGAACAGCAGCGCTTCGGTCCAGTCGCCTTTGGTGAAACCATTGATGAACAGCACCAGCGGCGCCATCACGAACATGAAGCGGATCAGCAACCAGCTGACTTTGTTGACCCCGGTCTGGAACGACGTCGGCGCGCGATCGGTGGCGCCGACCCGCTGGGCCAGCGCGCCAAAATAGGTGCTGTTGCCCGTGGTCAGAATCACCGCGATCGCCGTGCCGGACACGACGTTGGTGCCCATGAACAGGATGTTGTCCAGATCCAGCGGATTGCTGGTGTCGCTGTCCTGCTGGTGGCGGAATTTTTCCACCGGCATCGATTCGCCGGTCATCGCCGCCTGGCTGACGAACAGGTCCTTGGCGCTGAGCACCCGGCAATCGGCGGGAATCATGTCGCCGGCCGAGAGCACGATCAGATCGCCCGGCACCAGCTGTTTGATGGGGACTTCGGTGCGCAGGGCATCACGACGCATCACCGTGGCGGTGTTGCTGACCATCGCCTTGAGCGCGTCGGCCGCCTGGTTGGATTTGGTTTCCTGCCAGAAGCGCAGCAACGTCGAGAGCACCACCATCGAGAAAATCACGATGGCGGCTTTCATGTCCTCGGTCAGCCACGAGATGACCGCGAGCAATGTCAGCAGCAGGTTGAACGGGTTTTTGTAGCAGTGCCACAGGTGAGTCCACCACGGCAGCGGTTGCTCGTGCTCGACTTCGTTGAGGCCGAATTGCACGCGCAGCGCATCGGCTTCGGCTTCGCTCAGGCCATCGGTGTGGCTGCCGAGGTTGTGCAGCAGTTGGCCGGTGTCGCTGTTGGCGGCGCTCACCAGGGTTTGCGCCAAAGTGGGCGGCACCTCGCGGCTGACCGTGGTGTCGGTGAAAGTTTCCAGCAGCGCCAGGCGACGGAAGTGTCGGGCGATGTGACGGGTGCGCAGGAATCCGGCAAAGAATTCTTTGAGCAGGTTCAGGTTCATGGCAGTTCCCCCAGGGTCAGCCGGGAAACCTTCCAGCAGGCGTGTCGGTGCACCGCGATGACGACAAAAAGTCGAACATCACGCACGGTTCAGCGTCGATGAGAGGACGTCGGGACACGGACCAGAACTGGCCGCGATCGGGATGCCGCTGCTCGCTATCAGGCGAGACAACGGCACAAAAAGTTGCGCGTTATCTTGCCGGGTTGTTGCCGGTTATCGAAACCGGCCGACTACTGTCACTCGAACAAGTACCCACTGTGGGTCTCCGCTATTGATGAAAACGCGCGAAGCTTACGCCTCGATTTCTGGAGAGTAAACGATGCATTGGCAAGTCGTCGGGGAATTGCCGGGATCTTCAGGAAGGGTTCAGGATTAGGCATTTTTGGTGTCTTTGAGGACGCCATCGCCGGCAAGCCGGCTCCTACAAGGGAATGCGATCAACTGTAGGAGCCGGCTTGCCGGCGATGGCGGCGTGACAGACGCCGAATACCTTAACTGGCAGTCGCCAACAACAAATCCACCACCGAACGACCATGCCCACGGTGCTTGCCATGCTCATACAGCGAACCGGCAATCTCATCCGCGCGAATCGGCAGGATCGACAACAGAGTGTCGCTCAAACCATGGCTCGCCTGGCAGAAGCCCTGCATGTAGATGCCGGCCTTGCAGCGTTCGTCGGTGATCAGCTTGTAGTTGCGGTCCACCTCGAAATCACCGAGGTATTGCTCCAGCGGCGCCAGCAGTTTGCGGTGCATCTGACGCTCGTAACCGGTGGCCAGTACCACCGCGTCGTAATGCCGAACCGTGACTTCACCGGTGGCGTTGTTGCGCACTGCCAGCTCAATGCCGCGCTCGGTGGCGGTGGCTTTTTCGATGGTGGTCAGGGTGCGGAACGCATGACGGGCGATGCCCGAGACTTTCTGGCGATAGAAGATCCCGTAGATGCGTTCGATCAGGTCAATGTCCACCACCGAATAGTTGGTGTTGTGGTACTCGTTGACCAGACGCTCGCGCTCGCTGCTCGCCTGCTGGAACACCAGGTCGGTGAATTCCGGCGAGAACACTTCGTTGACGAACGGGCTGTCGTCCGCCGGCTTCAGCGCCGAGCCGCGCAGGATCATGTCGACCTGCACCGACGGGAAGCTGTCGTTCAAATCGATGAAGGCTTCCGCCGCGCTCTGCCCGCCACCGATGATCGCAATGCTCATCGGTTGATTGTTCACGCACGGCTGCTTGGCCATCTGCGCCAGGTACTGCGAATGATGGAACACCCGACCGTCATCCTTCAGCGCCTTGAACGCTTCGGGAATGCGCGGTGTTCCGCCAGCACTGACCACCACCGAGCGAGCGGTGCGCACGTGTTGCTGGCCTTGGGTATCGCGGGAGATCACGCGCAACGCTTCGACCTGCTGGTTGTGCAGCACCGGCTCGATGGTCAGCACCTCTTCGCCGTAACGGCTCTGCTCGGCGAATTGCCCGGCGACCCAGCACAGGTAGTCGTTGTATTCCATGCGGCACGGATAGAAGGTGCCAAGGTTGATGAAATCCACCAGACGACCGTGGTGCTTGAGGTAGTTGACGAAGGAATACGGGCTGGTCGGATTGCGCAGGGTCACCAGGTCCTTGAGGAAGGAAATCTGCAATTCGCTCTGGGTCACCAGGGTGTTGCCGTGCCAGCGATAGTCCGCCTGCTTGTCGAGAAACAGTACATCCAGCTCGCCCTGGCTCGGCCCGCGCTCTTGCAGTGCGATGGCCAGCGCCAGGTTCGAAGGGCCAAAACCGACGCCGATCAGGTCGTGAACGATGGGCGATGCAATTGCCTGTGTCATTTCCAGTGTCCTCTGGATGAACCCCTCAACAGTGGGGCGTAAGCCTAAGTGACCTGACCAGCCTTGAGCAGGACAGCAGGTCGTCTGTTGATAGGGAACGAGGACAATGAAACAAAATTTAATATTGTTTTTTTACCCACCGGAGAAGATCAGTGGGCATCCCACTGGCGCATCCGCACGCGGCAATGCTTCATCGCATTGACGATGTGCTTCTCGACCAGCGCCCGGGAAATCCCCAGGCGTTCGGCGATTTCCGGGTGCGACAGGCCATCGATCTTGCGCAGCAGGAAACTCTCGCGGCACAGCCGTGGCAATTCCGCCAGGGCACGCTGGAGCATTTCCAGGCGTTGGCCGTGGTCGAGGCTGTTGTGCGGGGACGGGGTGAAATAGCGTTCTTCGTTGTCGAGCACTTCCAGCGATTCGACCTGACGCAAGGCATTGCGCCGATGGTCGTCGATCACCAGATTGAGCGCGGTGCGATAAAGGAATGCCCGGGGCTGCTCGATCGGCGTGTCGCTGGAACGTTCCAGAACCCGCACATAAGCGTCATGCACCACATCTTCGGCCACCTGACGGTTGCCCAGCTTGGCGTTGAGGAAACACACCAGCTCGCGATAGTAGTTTTCCAACCATGACTCCCGGCCGCAGGGGTGCGGTTTCTTTCCTTGAGCCACCGCAACGACCGCCGAAATGGGCAGTGGCACGATAGTGGCAGTTCGAGGTGCGTAATTTATAGTAATTCTCATATAGATTTAAAGTATTGCTTCATCTTGCCCGACAAATAGTCGCGAACCTGTAGGAGCGAGCCTGCTCGCGAAGGACTTGAGAGCAACGCGTTTAGTCAGGAAGAAGCGCGTTATCGTTAACGTCCTTCGCGAGCAAGCTCGCTCTACAAGGTGATTGTGTCGGGTTGTGTCGAGAGCTAAATTCCTCGGCTCTTTCCTCGTATAAAGGACAGCTCCCCGTCTCTGTCGGCTTCCCGACAGCGTTCAACTGTTGCCGGATTTTGTGCGCAGGCTGAGCGACGGGCCGATATCCATTGGCCGGAACCCTGCATGAAACGTCCCCGACACACCCGACGCGCCCTGCTTGTAGCACTTTGTCTGATCCCCGTTATCGCCGTGGCTGCCTGGCAGGTCATCCCGCCCGGCCGGGACAAATTCGCCACCGTACAAGTCAGTCGGGGTGACATCGAAAGCAGCGTCACGGCGCTGGGCACCCTGCAACCTCGACGCTACGTGGACGTCGGTGCGCAGGCGTCCGGGCAGATCCAGAAGATCCATGTGGAAGTCGGTGACGTGATCAAGGAAGGCCAGTTGCTGGTGGAAATCGATCCGTCCACGCAACAGGCCAAACTCGACGCCGGGCGTTTTTCCGTGGAAAACCTCAAGGCACAACTCGAGGAACAACGGGCACAGCACGAGCTGGCCCGGCAAAAGTTCCAGCGCCAGCAGAACCTCAAGGCCGGCGGCGCCACTCGCGAAGAAGACGTGCAAACTGCCCAGGCTGAACTGCGCGCCACCCAGGCACGCATCGACATGTTCCAGGCGCAGATCCGCCAGGCCCAGGCCAGCCTGCGCAGCGATCAGGCCGAACTCGGCTACACGCGCATTTACGCGCCGATGTCCGGCACCGTGGTTGCACTCGACGCCCGGGTCGGCCAGACCCTCAACGCGCAACAGCAAACACCGTTGATTCTGCGCATCGCCAAGTTGTCGCCGATGACGGTCTGGGCCGAAGTCTCGGAAGCCGACATCGGTCACGTCAAACCCGGCATGACGGCCTGGTTCACCACCCTCAGCGGTGGCAAGCGGCGCTGGAGCAGCACCGTGCGGCAAATCCTGCCGGTGCCGCCCAAGCCTCTGGACCAGACCAGCCAGGGCGGTGGCAGCCCGACCAGTTCGAGCAAAAGTGGCAGCGCTCGCGTGGTGCTGTACACCGTGCTGCTCGACGTCGATAACGCCGACAACGCACTGATGGCGGAAATGACCACACAAGTGTTCTTCGTGTCCGACCAGGCGAAAGACGTGCTCACCGCGCCTATCGCTGCGTTGCAAGGCGGCACGCAACCGAACATCCAGACCGCTCAGGTCGTCGCCAAAAACGGCCGCATAGAGCAACGCGAGGTGCGCACCGGCATCAGCGACCGCCTGCGGGTGCAAATCCTCGATGGCTTGCAGGATGGCGATCACCTGTTGATCGGCCCGGCCGACGGGAGTGGCGGCTAGATGCTGACGCCCCTGATCGACCTGCAGGACATCCGCAAATCCTACGGCGGCGGCGATTCACCTGAAGTTCACGTGCTGCGCGGCATCGACCTGTCGATCCATGCCGGGGAGTTCGTGGCGATTGTTGGCGCGTCGGGTTCCGGCAAGTCGACGCTGATGAACATCCTCGGTTGCCTCGACCGCCCGACGTCCGGCGAATACCGCTTCGCCGGGGAAAACGTCGCCGGGCTCGACAGCGATGAGCTGGCCTGGCTGCGCCGCGAAGCCTTCGGTTTTGTATTCCAGGGCTATCACCTGATTCCGTCCGGCTCGGCCCAGGAAAACGTCGAGATGCCGGCGATCTACGCAGGCACCCCGGCCGCCGAACGCCATGCCCGCGCTGCCGCCCTGCTCGACCGCCTCGGCCTCGCCTCACGCACCGGCAACCGCCCGCACCAACTCTCCGGCGGCCAGCAACAACGCGTATCCATCGCCCGCGCCTTGATGAACGGCGGCCACATCATCCTCGCCGACGAACCCACCGGCGCCCTCGACAGCCACAGCGGCGCCGAGGTGATGACGCTGCTGGATGAACTGGCGAGCCAGGGCCACGTGGTGATCCTCATCACCCACGACCGCGAAGTCGCGGCCCGGGCCAAACGCATCATCGAAATCCGCGACGGGCTGATCATCAGCGACAGCGCCCACGACAACCCTGACGTACAAACCTCGGCCAACCCCGGCGCCCTGCAAGCCGTGGATTTGCGCAAGCGCCTGAGCGAAGGCGCGGAGGCCACCGGTGCCTGGAAAGGCGAACTGGTGGACGCCGTACACGCGGCCTGGCGGGTGATGTGGATCAACAAGTTTCGCACCGCGTTGACCCTGCTCGGGATCATCATCGGCGTCGCGTCGGTGGTGGTGATGCTGGCCGTCGGTGAAGGCAGCAAGCGTCAGGTGATGGCGCAGATGGGCGCGTTCGGCTCGAACATCATTTACCTCAGCGGCTCGGCACCGAACCCGCGAACACCGCTGGGCATCATCACCCTCGATGACGTCGCGGCGGTCGGCAGCCTGCCGCAGGTGACGCGCATCATGCCGGTCAACGGCCAGGAGGCCGGGGTGCGCTTCGGCAACCTCGACCACTTGAGCTACGTCGGCGGCAACGACACCAATTTCCCGGCGATCTTCAATTGGCCGGTGGTGGAAGGCAGCTATTTCACCCAGGACGATGAACGCAACGCGGCGGCCGTCGCGGTGATCGGGCACAAGGTGCGGACCAAATTGCTCAAGGACGTGGCCAACCCCATCGGCCAGTACATCCTGATCGAAAACGTGCCCTTCCAGGTGGTCGGCGTGCTCGCGGAAAAAGGTGCCAGCTCCGGCGACAGCGACAGCGACGACCGCATCGCCATCCCGTATTC
Source organism: Pseudomonas sp. GM60 (assembly GCF_000282415.1). Classification (NCBI taxonomy): domain Bacteria; kingdom Pseudomonadati; phylum Pseudomonadota; class Gammaproteobacteria; order Pseudomonadales; family Pseudomonadaceae; genus Pseudomonas; species Pseudomonas sp. GM60. The sequence continues at coordinate 42,086 of NZ_AKJI01000090.1, read as the reverse complement.
CGCCGCGAGTGTGCGACTGTTCGGCACCCACAACCCCGAATACGTGGCCATCGCGGCGGCCGATGCACGCAAGGTCAAAGAGACGGAAACCGCCATCGAGCAGTTGATGTTGCGCCTGCACGACGGCAAAAAGGATTTCGAACTGACCAACAACGCGGCGATGATTCAGGCCGAAGCGCGCACGCAAAACACCCTGTCGCTGATGCTCGGTTCGATCGCCGCGATTTCACTGTTGGTGGGCGGGATTGGCGTGATGAACATCATGCTCATGACTGTGCGCGAACGCACCCGCGAGATCGGCATCCGCATGGCCACCGGAGCCCGTCAGCGCGACATCCTGCGGCAGTTCCTCACCGAAGCGGTGATGCTCTCGGTGGTCGGCGGCCTCGCCGGCATTGCCCTGGCGCTGATCGTCGGCGGCGTGCTGATTCTCAGCGAAGTGGCCGTCGCGTTCTCTTTGATAGCGGTACTCGGTGCCTTCGGCTGCGCCCTGGTCACCGGTGTTGTCTTCGGCTTCATGCCGGCCCGCAAAGCTGCCCGGCTCGACCCGGTCACGGCCCTTACCAGTGAATGATCGATCTATGAAAGCGCCACTCAGCCTGTTGACCCTCTGCGTGTTGCTCAGCGCGTGCGCCAACCCGGACCCGCGCCCGGACAGCGGCCTGCAACCGCCGCCCACCTGGCAGTCGGCACACCATGAAAACGCCTTGATGCAGAACGCCCAGTGGTGGACGCACTTTGGCAGCCCGCAGCTCGATCAACTGATTGAACAGGCCCGCGTCGGCAGTTATGACCTGGCGGCCGCACTGGCCCGAGTGCGTCAAGCGCAAGCCACCACCGTGATCGCCGGCGGTTCGCTGTTGCCGGAAGTGAAGGCCGCGGGGAATGCCAATCGCCAGAAGCTGATGCGCGGCAACGGCTACAGCCAACTGGACGCCGACAACAGCAACAAGGCGGTGGATTACTTCGACGCCAGCCTCAGCGCCAGTTATGAAATCGATTTCTGGGGCGGCCAGCGCGCCTCCCGCGACAGTGCGCAATTCGGCCTGCGAGCCAGTGAGTTCGATCGCGATACGGTTGAGTTGACGCTGCTCAGCGCGGTCGCCAGCACCTACGCGCAAGCGTTGTCATTGCAGGAACAGCACCGTATCGCGCAGCTCAATCTGGCGAACGCGCAGAAGGTTTTGAACCTGGTACAAACCCGCTTCGACTCAGGCTCTGCCACGGCACTGGAACTGGCCCAGCAAAAAAGCCTGGTGGCCGCGCAACAACGGCAGTTGCCGCTGGTGCAGCAACAAGCCGAAGAAGCGCGGATCACCCTCGCCGCCCTCCTCGGCCGTCCGGTTCAGGAACTGAAGCTCGACGATCAGCGCTTCGACCAGCTCAGTTGGCCGGTCATCGGTGCGGGCGTGCCCAGCGAGTTGCTCAACCGTCGCCCGGACATCGCTCGCGCCGAAGCGCAGCTGGCAGCCGCACGCGCCGATGTGACCGTGGCCCGGGCGAAGATGCTGCCCACCGTGACATTGAGTGCCCAGATCGGTTCTGGCGCCGACACCTTCAGCGATGTGCTGCGCAGCCCGTTCTACAACCTCACCGCCGGATTGGTCGCGCCGATTTTCAACAACGGTCGCCTGAGCGCCGAACGCGACAAAGCCACGGCGCGCCAGGAAGAGCTGCTGGAAACCTACCGTGGTGCGATCATCAACGGCTTTGCCGACGTGGAAAAAGCCCTGACCGGCATTCGCGGACTGGACACCCAGCGCCAATGGCAAAGTGAAGAATTGAATCAGGCGCAAACGGCTTTCGACATTGCGCAAAGCCGCTATCAGGCCGGGGCCGAGGATTTGCTGACGGTGCTGGAGACCCAGCGCACGCTGTATGCCGCGCAGGATTTGAATGTGCAGCTGCGGTTGGCGAGGTTGCAGGCGAGTGTTGCGTTGTACAAGGCGCTTGGGGGTGGGTGGCAGGTTTTGTAATTTGCAACGTTTGTGAGGCCGCCTTCGCGAGCAAGCCCGCTCCCACAATGGACCTGTATACGCAGGACTAATGTGGGAGCGGGCTTGCTCGCGAAGAACGATAACGCGGTAGGCCTGATTAACTCGTAATCGGCTTGGCCTTCAAATTCCGCGCATACCAAGGCCGTTGCGGCACCTTGCGGAACAGATCCTCCAACTTCTTCTCGTCTTCACCAAAGGTAATCCGCAGCGCCAGTTTCATGGTTTCCGGGTCCATTTCCACCGACTTGCCCGCCTGCAACCCCGGCGTGGTGTTGCAGCCGTGGGTGCTCGGGCCAAGCCACGGATCGTCGATCTCGACCCAGCGACCGGGCGCAAACCACGGCACGCCATTGACCTCCAGCCGACGGACTTCCCCCGGATGAAAGCGCTCGTGCGCACGGAACCAGTCTTCGAGTCGGTCATCGATCCAGCCATGGAAATGCCAGAACACCGGGTTCACATGGGAGGAAAACGGGTCGCCAAGAAAGTCGTTTTCCGCCGCGAACCAACGGGCGGAAAAGTCCGCGGTGTCCCGCGCAAACGGCACAGGCTGGCCGTTGGACGGATCGCGGGGCACCGACGCCCAGCGCATGTGCAGCCAGTCATGCAGCCCGAGTTCGACCTCGGAACCGAACTGCCCCAAAGTCAATTTCGACAAGTAACGCGGGTCACGGTATCGCGATTCCCAGACCTGAAAATTGCTGTGGTAGGTCTCGGCGGTCTTGAGATCGGCCACCCATTGCGAGTATTCGTCATCGTCATCGGCGCGCCAGGCTGGCGGCAAAGCGGTGCCGTCGTGGTTGTCGAAGTAACGGGCAAAGCCCTGGCGATCACGCACCAGCTCCGGTTGCGGCAACGGAAACTGCTGCCACGACGGCAAGTCTTGCAGAGAGCGCGCGGTACCGAGCATGTGCCGGTGCATGAAGAAAAAGTCGATGCCCGAGCCATTGCGGTCCTTGCGCGGCCCGCGCGCATCGCGCTCCTTGTCCCGAAGCCCCGGCTGCCAGCCGATGCCGCGCAAGGCGTTGCGCTTGTCTTCGGACAAGGTGTGCCATTTGTCGCGGGAGGCGTGCCAGAGTTGATGGAACAAGCGGTGCTCGGGCGAAATCAGCCACGCCAGCAATGCCGGGCCCAGGCCCGTGCGCTCACGCGCTTCAGGGAACACTTGTTTGACCGCGACGAAACGGTTGTCTTGGGCGGTCAAGGCCAACGGACGATCCAGACGCAGCACACGCCCACTCAAGGTGCCGCTGCCGGCATTGCCGAATGCGGCCCAGACTTCGTCCAGCTTGAAGGTGAATTCGTAGTCCGGCGTCCCGGTCGGGGATCGGGAATCGATCAGGCGCCAGCTCAGCTCTTTGTTATCTACGCCGGCCAGATCGCCGAGGACGCGATAGCGCGGTGGCGGTGCGGCACGTAGCGCCTCGAAAGTATCGAGAAAACCGTTGAGCCCACGGCCCTTGTGACCGACGTCGAGCAGCAGTTGCAAGCCCTCGCGAGGCAAGCCGTCGAGCCCCGCGTCACGCCCCTCGAAGCGAATGTCCCAGACGCCCTGCAAGGTGTTGGCCAAACGCTGACCGGCCACATCCGCGACGTCGAATGACGCTTCGCCGGGGGTAATGGTCGGGTCCGGTTTTGTCAGTTCGCGATGCCCGTAATACGCCGCAGGCAGGGCGGCGCCGGTCAGTGCCAGACCCGCCAGGAACCATCGTCGAGAAATCGTCATTGCCCTACCTGTGTCAGCCATGGAGCAGGCTTTATCCAAGCTAGAACGTTTGTTGCCCCGACAAATTTAGAAGCTTTCTGTAGGAGCGAGCTTGCTCGCGATGGACTCAAAGGCGCCGCATTCATCCAGAAAACTCGCGTAATCGTTTACGTCCATCGCGAGCAAGCTCGCTCCTACAGTGGATTATCCGCACTAAATTTCCCACTCGGCCACTCGTTCCCCCCAGATAGCAAAGGCCCCCGCGCCTGCACCCTCGACGGCGAACCTGACTGAGATGGCAATGACAAAACCTCGTTCGAAAAAGGCTCTTTTCATTGGCCTGCCCCTGGCGCTGGCCATCGCTGGCGCGGCAGGGTTTGCGGCCTGGGATTACTGGTTCAACGACAACCCCGGCTACCCGGTCGCGGTGATGAAACAGGCCGATGAACTGCAAGAACGCATCCTCTCGTTCGACAGCCACATCACCGTGCCCATGGATTTCGGCACCGCCGAAAACGAGGCCGACAAGGACGGCAGCGGCCAGTTCGACCTGGTCAAGACAGCGCGGGGTCGCCTGTCCGGCGCGGCGCTGACCATTTTCGGCTGGCCCGAAATCTGGAACGGCGACAACGCCCCGCACCGCCCGACCGCCGGGTTCATCGACGAAGCCCGTCATGAGCAGGAGACCCGCTACAAAATCATCACCACCCTGGTGCGCGACTTCCCCAATCAGGTGGCCATTGCCTACACCCCGGACGATTTCCGACGCCTGCACGGCGAGGGCAAGTTCGCCGTGTTCATCAGCATGCTCAACGCCTACCCGCTGGGCAACGACGTCAATGCCCTGGATAAGTGGGCCGCGCGCGGAATGCGCATGTTCGGTTTCAGTTACGTGGGCAACAACGCCTGGGCCGATTCGTCCCGGCCGCTGCCGTTTTTCAATGATTCCCGTGATGCGCTGGGCGGCCTGTCAGAGCTGGGCAAGCAAGCGGTGCATCGCCTGAACGACCTCGGGGTCATCATCGATGTGTCGCAAATGTCGACCAAGGCCCTGGAACAAGTCAGCCAATTGAGCCGCGCACCGATGGTCGCCTCGCACTCGGCGCCACGGGCGCTGGTGGACATCCCGCGCAACCTCAGCGACAGCGAAATGCAGCTGATCAAGAACAGCGGCGGCGTGGTGCAGATCGTCGGCTTCCCGACCTACATCAAGCCGCTGAGCCAGGGCACCCAGGACAAACTCAACGCCCTGCGTGCGCGTTTCGACCTGCAACCGCTGCAAGGCCTGGAGATGGCGCTGATGCCGGGCGACCCGGTGATCACCGTGTGGTCGGAACAGCGTTTCGGCGAATACGCCAGTCAGCTCTACGGCATTGTCGATGAAGAACCCAAGGCCACCCTCAAGGATTACGGCGACGCCATCGACTACGCAGTGAAAAAAATCGGCATCGATCACGTCGGCATCAGCTCCGACTTCAACGACGGTGGCGGCCTGAACGGGTGGAAAGACGTCAGCGAGGCACGCAACGTGACCGCCGAACTGATCAGCCGCGGTTACAGCGAGGCCGACATCGCCAAGCTCTGGGGCGGCAATTTCCTGCGCGTCTGGGATCAGGTGCAGAAGTCCTCCAGACCCGTCGCCAAACACTGACATTCACTTTGCCAAGCGAACCGAATTCATGACCAACCGTCGTACATTCCTCAAGCAGGCCGGCATTGTCGCGGCCGCCATTCCCCTGGGTTCAGCGGTCAGCCTGCCGGCGCTGGCCGCCACGCCGGCGCCGCTGCCCAAAGACAAATGGGCGCAGTTTCGCCAGCTGTTCAATCAGGATCCCGATTACCTGCATTTCGCCAATTTCCTGGTGACCTCACACCCTCGTCCCGTGCGCGAAGCCATCGAGATGCACCGCGCCAACCTCGACCGCAACCCCGGCCTGGCGATGGACTGGCATCGCGGCGAAACCGAACGCCGTGAAGAAGACGTGCGCGTGTGGGCCGGCCGCTACTTGAAAGCCAAGCCTTCGCAGATCGCCCTGACCGGCAGCACCACCGAAGGCCTGGCGATGATTTACGCCGGCATTCACGTGCGTCCGGATCAGGAAATCCTGACCAGCGAACATGAGCACTACGCCGCCAACAGCGTGTTTGAATTCCGCACGCAAAAGGACGGAACCAAGGTCCGTAAAATCAAATTGTTCGAAGACCCGTACAAGGTTTCGACGAAAGAAATACTGGCCTCGATTGCCCGCAACATTCGCCCTGAGACTCGCGTGCTCGGCATGACCTGGGTGCATTCCGGCAGCGGTGTGAAGCTGCCCATCGGCGAAATCGGCAAACTGGTCGCCGAGAAAAACCGCGACCGCGAGGAAAAGGATCGCATCCTTTATGTGGTCGATGGCGTCCACGGCTTCGGCGTGGAAAACCTCGATTTCCCGGACATGCATTGCGACTACTTCATCGCCGGCACCCACAAATGGATGTTTGGCCCACGGGGCACGGGGATCATCTGCGCGCGCTCCGATGACATGAAGGACCTCACGCCGACCATCCCGACGTTCTCCGAAGCAACCACGTTTTCCACGGTCATGACCTACGGCGGCTATCACTCGTTTGAACACCGCTGGGCGCTGACCGAAGCCTTCAAGTTGCATCTGGACCTGGGCAAGGCCGAGGTTCAGGCACGCATCCATGAAATCAACAGCTACCTGAAAAAGCGCTTGCAGGAGCATCCGTCAGTGGAGCTCGTCACGCCGTTGTCGCCGGAGTATTCCGCCGGCTTCACGTTCTTCCGGATCAAGAACCGCGACTGCGAAGAAGTCGCCAATTTCCTGATGGACCAGCGCGTGGTCTGCGATGCCGTGGACCGCGATGTCGGCCCGATCATTCGCCTGTCGCCGGGCCTGCTCAACACCGAGGCGCACATCGACCGCGTCATGACGTTGTTGGCCAGCAAGCTCTGAAACACCGATTTCCTTTAGCGAGAATGCATATGAAAAACATCCTGCACAGACTCGGCTTGTCGCTCCCACAACTCGGGGCACTGACAATCCTGGCATTGCTCGGCACCGCGTTGCCCGGCGCCGCCCAGGCCACCACCGCACCGCTGCCGGGCAAGGTGTTCAAGGATTGCCGCAACTGCCCGGAAATGGTGGTGCTGCCCGCCGGCACTTTCACCATGGGCACGCCGGAAGGTGAAGTCGGTCGCGAACCCGATGAAGGCCCGATGCACGAAGTGACGTTCGACAAGCCGTTCGCCATGAGCCGTTACCAGATCACCGCCGGCGAATGGGACCAGTACCTGAAAGAAACCGGGATCACCATTCCCGACGGCGATACCCGCCCCGGCCGCGAGTGCATCAACAGCAAGCCGCGTTATCCACAAAGCCCGCGTCAGCCGGCGGTGTGCATGAACTTTGCCGAGGTCAGCGCGTATGTCGCGTGGCTGTCGCTCAAGACCGGCCAGCACTACCACATCGTCAGCGAGGCCCAGCGCGAATACGCCGCCCGTGCCGGTTCAACGGGGCCGTTCCCGTTCCCGTTCGATGAAGGCACCGAGTACAGCATCGCCACCCATGCCAATACTTACGGGCCAACCGACGGCTACAGCTACACTTCCCCGGCCGGCAGCTACCCGCCGAACGCCTTTGGCATGTACGACATGCACGGCAACGTCTACGAGTGGATCGCCGACTGCGAACACAGCGATTACGTAGGCGCCCCCACAGACGGCAGCGCGTGGGTCGAACCCAACTGCGAAGCCTTGCAGATTCGCGGCAATGACTGGGGCGAAGCGCCGGTGTTCTCGCGCTCCGGCAACCGCAACAACATCTACCCGCAAACCCGTGGCGACTGGATCGGTTTCCGCGTCGTGCGCGATCTGCCGTCCAAAGGCTGACACACCTTCCCCCCGGCCGCCGCCAGTCGGCGGCCGTCTAAATTAAACGCCTGGCCACACGTTCTTCTGGGTATCTGCCTCAAGACCCAAGGAACCGTTTCCTCATGACCCAGCCTACGCGCGGTGCAATTCATGAATTGTTCACCCTCCTGAAACCGTTCCGGCTGGTGGTCAGCCTGTCGATCATTCTGGGCATGGTGGGCGGTCTGAGCGTGACGGTGCTGCTGGCCACGATCAACAATGCCCTGCATTCGGAAAGCGGCCTGACCCAGGGCGTGGTCGCACTGTTCGGCGGCCTTTGCCTGTTGGCGCTGGCGAGTTCGATCTGCTCGGACATCGGCACCAACTACGTCGGCCAGCACATCATCGCCAAGCTGCGCAAAGAGCTGGGGGAAAAGGTGCTGTCGGCGCCCATCGAACAGATCGAACGCTATCGCAGCCACCGTTTGATCCCGGTGCTGACCCATGACGTCGACACCATCAGCGACTTCGCGTTTGCCTTCGCGCCGCTGGCCATTTCCCTGACCGTGACCCTCGGCTGCATGGGCTACCTGGCCCTGTTGTCGTGGCCGATGTTCCTGATGATGGTGCTGGCGATTGCCATCGGCACCGGCATCCAGTTCTACGCACAGGGCAAGGGCATCAAGGGCTTCATGGCCGCCCGTGACGCCGAAGACGAATTGCAAAAGCACTACAACGCCATCGCCGGCGGCGCCAAGGAACTGCGCATTCACCGTCCGCGCCGCCAGCGCATGTTCACCTCGGGCATTCAGGGCACGGCAGACTTCATCTGCAACACCCAGGTGCGTTCGATCAATACCTTCGTGATCGCCAAGACGCTGGGGTCGATGCTGTTCTTCGTGGTCATCGGTCTCGCGCTGGCCCTGCAATCGTTCTGGCCCAGCGCCGACAAGTCGGTGATGAGCGGCTTCGTCCTGGTGCTGCTGTACATGAAAGGGCCTATCGAGCATCTGGTCGGCACCTTGCCGGTGGTCAGCCGGGCGCGGATTGCCTTCCGCCGCATCGCCGAACTGTCGAGCCGGTTTTCCTCACCCGAGCCGCACTTGCTGCTCAACGACACCGGCAAAAAACCGACCATGGTCAACAGCCTGCAACTGGACAACGTCAGCTATGCCTTCCCGGCTGCACCGGGCAGCGAAGCGTTCCGCCTGGGGCCGGTGAACCTGACCATCGAACAGGGCGACATCATTTTCATCGTCGGCGAAAACGGCTGCGGCAAGACCACGCTGATCAAGTTGTTGCTGGGGCTTTATGCGCCGCAACAAGGCGCAATCCTGCTCAACGGCGAAGGTGTCGATGCGCAGAACCGTGACGACTATCGCCAACTGTTCACCACGATTTTTGCCGACTACTACCTGTTCGATGACGTCGTGCAGGGCGATCAGCACATTCCCGAAGACGCCAACAAATACCTGCAACGCCTGGAAATCGCGCACAAGGTCAGCGTCAAGGATGGCAGCTTCACCACCACCGACCTGTCCACCGGCCAGCGTAAACGCCTGGCACTGGTCAATGCCTGGCTGGAAGAACGTCCGGTGCTGGTGTTTGACGAGTGGGCGGCCGACCAGGACCCGACCTTCCGCCGGATCTTCTACACCGAGCTGCTTCCGGACCTTAAGCGCCTGGGCAAAACCATCATCGTCATCTCCCACGACGACCGCTATTTCGACATGGCCGATCAGTTGGTTCGCATGGAATCGGGCCGTGTGGTGACGGAACGGGCGACCGCCTGAGCTCCATTGAATCCCAATATCTCGACGATTTTCGGAGTTTGTTTTCCGGTTTCGTCGGGGTGATGCGTCTAATAATAATTATCATTAACTAAAAAAATCTGCACACCTTAGGAGCGATTTGAGCAATGCAAAGCCCTACCCTGTCCCGCGCGCCGTTGGCACTGGCCATCGCGCCGCAAAAGAAATTCCGAACAGTCGTACCGGGTGCGTTGCTGACCCTGTTGCTGCTGGGCACCTCTCAGGTCCAGGCCGCGCCGGTGAACGTCAACGTGCCTGCGCAATCGCTGGCCAGCGCGCTGCAGCAACTGGGTCAACAGACCGACCTGCAGATTCTGTACAGCCAGGACATGGTCAACGGCCTCAAGTCCACGGCGGTTTCCGGCAATCTGGAACCGGAACAGGCATTGAATACGTTGCTGCTGGGGAGCGGCATTACGTTTCAACTGACTGGCAACACCGTTTCGCTGATTCCGGTCGCGGGTAACTCCAGTGCGCTGCAACTGGGCGCGACCGCCATTTCCGGCGTGGCGCCGGGGCCTACCACTGAAGGCACGCATTCCTACACCACCGATCAAGTGAGCATCGGCAAGGGCAACATCAAGCTCAAGGACATCCCGCAGTCGGTGTCCGTCGTCACGCGCCAGCGCATGGACGACCAGAACATGAACAGCCTGCAAGACGCGATGCGCCAGGTCACCGGCGTCACCATCAAGACCTACAACTCCGGTTCCAGCCTGAACGACGTCTACATGCGCGGCTTCCTCGTCGACCAGGTACAGGTTGACGGCGTATCGCAACCGACCGGCCAGGGCGACATGGGCACCAGCTTCGACCTCGCGATGTACGATCGCGTCGAAGTGTTGCGCGGCCCGTCGGGCCTGTATCAAGGCGCTGGCGAACCCGGCGGCACCATCAACGTGGTGCGCAAGCGCGCCCTGAACAAATTCGCCCTCGGCGGCGAGCTGGGCGCAGGTTCCTATGACCACTACCGCTCGATGGTAGACGTCACCGGCCCGCTGAACGATCAAGGCACCGTACGCGGTCGCTTCATCACCGCTTACGAAAACAACAAATCCTTCGTCGACTCCGCCCAGAACGAGCGCCCGATGGTTTACGGTCGCCTGGAATTCGACCTCGACCCGTCCACCACCCTGTCGGTCGGCGGCGCCTACCAGCAAAACCACTCCACCCCGGCGTTCGGCTTGCCGGCCTTTGCCGACGGCAAGTTGCTGGACGTGTCGCGCTCGACCTTCGTCGATGCCAAGTGGAACACCCTGAACGAGAAAGTCTGGGAGTCCTTCGCCGAGGTCGATCACGCGCTGGACAACGGCGGTCAGTTCAAGACCACCGTCACCTACCGCGACGCTGAAACGCCGCAGCGAAACTTCACCTGGGCCGACGGTGCAGTCGATCCGGATACCGGTGACAGCTGGGCCGTGGCGTATGACTACTACACCCATATCAAGACTATCGGTGTCGACAGCTTCGTCACCACGCCGTTCGAATTCGCTGATCGCAGACACGAGTTCACCGTGGGCGCCGAGTACCAGCACCTCGACAAAGACTTCGAATACGGCGGCGGCGAGTACTTCCCGATCAACGTCTACAACCCGGGCAGTATCGATATTCCCAAGAACGACTATGAGCGGGTCAACGGCAACTGGTCAAAATCCGACCAGTACGGCCTCTATACCCGCGCCAAGTTCAACGTCACTGACTGGCTCGACGTGATCGGCGGCAGCCGCGTGACCTGGTACGAAAGCGACGCGAAAAACGCCAACGCCTTCTTCAACAGCTTCGGCGAAGCCCACACCAGCATCAACCGCAAGGTCGTGCCTTATGGCGCCATCATTGCCAAGCTGACCCCGGAACTGTCGGCCTACGCCAGCTACACCGGCGTGTTCAAGCCACAAAGCGAGCTCGGCAGCGACAATTCGCCCATCGGACCGCGTAAAGGCAAGCAATATGAAATCGGCCTCAAGCGCGAGTTCTATGACGGCCGCCTGAATGCCAGCATCGCGATGTTCCGCATCTACGATGAAAACCGTGCTCAATTCAACGCCGACACCGGTGGAAACGAAGCACAAGGCAAGGCGCGCAGCCAGGGCTGGGAAACCGAGTTGAGCGGTAACCTGACCGACAACTGGAGCATCGTCACCGGTTACGCCTTCACCACCACCAAATTGTTGAAATCTGACGACGCGACCGAAGGCAGCACCTTCAGCACCATCACGCCGAAGCACAACTTCAACCTGTGGACCAAATATGAATTCGCCGACGGCCCGCTCAAAGACTTCAGCGTCGGCGGCGGCGTGCGTGTGGTCAGCAAGACCTGGTACCAGCGTGAAGTGCGCTTCGAACAAAGCGGCTACGGCATCGCCACCGCGCAGGTGGGCTACAAGTTCAACGAGAACCTGTCGGCGACACTGACCGGCAACAACCTGTTTGATAAAAAGTACTACGATCGCGTGGATGCTTCGTGGGGGACAAACTTCTACGGCGATCCACGTAATCTGACGTTGACGTTGCGGGCTAATTATTGATTGCTGTACACGTTAAATGCTGAACATTACCGGGCCGCTTGCGGCCCGGTTTTGTTTTTGGGGATTGGTATGACCGGGGTACTTGATTTCAATACAGCGCCCAGGGGCGCTGCTGGCCAGAGCGTCTACGCCGACTATCCTCGAACGTCTTCCGGAAAATACTGTGGAAGCTTGCAATCCGGCTCACCTGCAATGCAGAGCGCACTGCCGGAATCCATATAGTCCTTGTGAGACCCCTGCCCAATGAAGGCGGAACCATCGCCACGGCAATTAGCGCCATCGACCCCTTCATCCGCACAGTAAGCAGGCTGACCTTCCCACTGGAAAATAATGACCTGTTCAGGGCTCGGATTACCCGCGACGGTGCGGCTCTCGAATTGGCGAGCCTGTGGCGCAGCTGCCTGAGTATCTACTGCCAGGGTTGAGCGTTGGGCATTCGCCTGCGCAGCTTGGTCCTGCTCACGGGCACGTTTGTCTTCTTCGATTCTGGCGACATGCGCATCGAACAGATGAACCATTCGATCGACGGACTCGACGCCGCCCTTTCCAGTGGGCTCAAACAACGTCCACAGATAGAGCTCATCAGACAAGCCATGGATGATCTCAAGTGAATGCTTGCCATCGGTAATCTGGAAAGCAACGATACCTGCAACGCCAGCGGCACTTTTCAGAAAGCGCTTCGGCACAACGCCGAAAACGATCTTCAGTTGCTTGCCACCATCAATATCTGCTGTTGCCGCCACGAGTTTGAGACCACTGGTCAACTCGACCTGCCGGGCTTCATCGGTGTCCACGTAATCGATATCGACATTGGATAAACGATCATTGTCGTCCAAGGCATCCTCAAGCTCCATGGACGTATCGATACCCATCCTTTTCAGCATGTTCTCTCGTTGTTCCGGGTCTTGGCCCTTCATCCCGGTCACCGGAATCAGGTCAATGGGAGTCAGCTCTTCGACAGCGTCGATGGCGTTGTTGGAGAACACATAGAACGGAAGATAGAGGGTCAGCGAAACGATAGTCGCGCCGAGCCAAAGCTTAAACAGAGTGCGCATTGAGCGTCCTTGCTTCTTGAGGTTGGATGGTTTGCAGCCGCCGGAAATCACCGTCAGCGGTGTGAAACTGGCTTTGCAGTCTGCGATGTACAGGCTACCTGAGCCGTCATCTGCAACAACATCATAATGCCATTATTCAAAATTTGGCATTTCGCAAGTCATCTTGCTGGCGGAATTGGCGATGAATCGGGTGCTGGATTGTCTGGAAAAGCAGGAGGTTGTGCGGTTTCGGTCAGGTAGACCGCGTTATCGTTTATCGCCAGCAAGCCGGCTCCTACAGGAGTTGCGTAGGTTGTAGGAGCCAGCTTGCTGCGGGCGGCGTTCCGACGATGCAGGCGACACGGTTTGCCTGATTCACCGCGGTGGGGCCATCGCCGGCAAGCCGGCTCCTACAGATCACGCATCAACCCAGGCTTTCAGTGATCTGTGCCGCCAGTTGCTCCAGCATCGCCGGAACTTCCTGGACCATCTCCCCCATCCGTGCGAAGTCGTGGGTCATTCCGGCTTTCACGTCCAGCACTACGGGTTGTCCGGCAGCACGCAATTTTTCGGCCCAGGCCAGGCCTTCATCCAGCAACGGGTCGTATTCGGCCAGCCACAGTAAGGTCGGTGTCAGCCCTTGCAGGGTTTCGGCGAACAACGGGGAAAAGCGCCAGTCGCGGCGATCATCAACGCTGCGTTGATACTGCTGATAGAACCATTCCAGCGTGGTCGCTTCCAGCAGGTAGCCTTCAGCGAAACGTGCAAGCGACGGGCGTTTTTCCACGGCGTCGATCACCGGGTACAACAGCACTTGCAGCCGTGGCGTGAGCAGCCAGGCCTGCGGGTTCTGGGTGATAGCAATCGACAAGGAAGCCACCAGGCTGCCGCCGACGCTGTCTCCCGCCAATGCGATACGTGCAGGGTCCAGCCCTAGGGCTCCGGCGCCGGTGGTGGCGAGCCAGCGCGTCACGTCTTCGGCATCCTCGTAGGCGGTAGGAAAACGATGCTCCGGGGCCAGTCGATAATCCGCCGACAGCACCGCAAAACCACCCGCCAGTGCCAGTCGGCGGCATAGGGTGTCGTGGGAATCGAGGCTGCCGACCACGTAACCGCCGCCATGGAAATACAGCAGCACCGGGCGTTCCTGCGTGCCCAGTGACGGCCGAGCGTAGAGGCGAGCATTGAGCAGATGGCCGTCGCGGGCCGGAATGCTGACCGCAGTCACGGTCAGCGCGCCCATCGGTGCGGCGTCGAGCAGCTGCGAGGTTTGTTCGAATTGCTGGCGCGCTTCGGTCGGGTCCAGCTCGTGCATAGGCAGGCTTTTGCCGGTGAGGCGGCCGAACTCGGCCAGCTCTAGAAAACCTTCGATGTCCGGGTGCAGTGCCATGGGCGGTGGTCTCCAAAAAATAAAAAAGCTCGCCCTATAAACGAACCGTCAGGGCCGTTCATTAGGGCGAGCTTGTTTTGGCGCGGTAAAACCTTAGTCCTGCGCCACCACCTCGCGACCGAGTGCCGTCACCACAGCGCTCAGGCATTCATCCCGTTGCAGGATATCGAAGTGGCTGGCGGCGACGGTTTGCACTTTGCGCAGCCGTGGTTGCTGACGCTCCAGCGTCGCGCGTTCGGCCGTCGGGTTGCCATCGGCCCACCAGCAGCACAGTTCGGCGTGCGGCAGTGGCAAGGTCTCGACCTGCCGCGACAGCGCCTTCAAGCGCATGCTGACCATGAACGTCTGCGCCAACTCATCGGCCCCCAGCAATGCGTAACCGCTGGCCTGCTCGCCTTCGGTGTCGATCACCGTGCGAACGATCCGTGCGACTGCATCCTGATCACCCGTGGTTTCGGCACTCAACGCCTGGGCAATGGCATCGCTGTCCATGCTCAAGGTCGCACCGAGGAACTCGCGCAGGTCCGCCCGCCACTCATCCACACTGGCGACGGCGTTGGCCTGGGTCGGCACAAAGCTGTCCACCAGGCCGACGAATGCCACACGCTGGCCCTGCTGTTCAAGCAGGTCGCCGACCATCAACGCCAACGCCCCGCCCAACGACCAGCCCAGCAAGTGATACGGGCCTTGCGGTTGCTTGCGGCGGATCGCCTTGACGTAGTCCGCGGCCATTTGTTGCAGCGAAGTGTCGTGCCACTGGCGGTCGAGCAACATGCGGCATTGCACGCCATACACCGTGCGCTGGCCTTCCAGTCGACGGGCCAGCGGTTCGTAGTCGAACACCGTGCCGAACCCGGCGTGCAGGCAGAACAGCGCCGGTTGATCGTCCACCGGCTGGTTCAACAGCAGCAACAGTTCCGGGCTCTGTTTGAGCGGTTGCTCATCGACACCGGACAACCCGGCGATGGTCGGTTTGGCCATCATGTCGCGCAGCTTCAACTGGAAGTCCGGTTGATTCAGCGCCCGCACCTTCGAGATCACTTTGAGGGTGCGCAGCGAGTCGCCGCCCAACTCGAAGAAGTTGTCGGTGATGCCGACTTTGTCGACGCCCAGCACTTGCTGCCAGATCTCGGCCAGCGCCCATTCCAGCGGCGTGCGCGGGGCCACGTACTCGCGGCCCTCGAAGGTCGGATCGGGCAAGGCCTTGCGGTCGAGCTTGCCGTTCGGTGTCAGCGGGAAACGCGGCAACACCACGACCTGCGTCGGCACCATGTAATCCGGCAGGCTTTCACGCAGGGCCGCCTGGCAACGCAGGCCCAGGCCGTCGTCTTCAGCCGCGACCACATAGCCGATCAGTTGCGGCCCCTGCCCGCCGTCACGCACCACCACCAGCGCGTCATTGACCGCGACTTGCTCGCGCAGACGAGCTTCGATTTCGCCCAGTTCGATGCGGAAGCCGCGCACTTTGACCTGATGGTCGATGCGCCCCACGTAATCGAACACGCCATCCTCGCGGCGGCGCACCAGGTCACCAGTGCGGTACAAGCGACCGCCGTCGCGGCTGAACGGGTCGGCAACAAAACGCTCGGCGGTTTGCCACGGGTGACGGTGGTAGCCGCGCGCAACGCCACGGCCACCGATGTACAGCTCGCCGACCATGCCCACCGGCAACGGATTGAGGTCCATGTCCAGCACATGCAGGCTGCGGGTGCCGACGCGGCGGCCAATCGGCGCATACATCGCCTCGCAGTGACCGTCGGCAGCGATTTTCCACAGCAGCGGCGTGACCACGGTTTCCGTCGGGCCGTAACCGTTCACCAGGTATTGCGGTTTGAGCGTGTGCTTGACCCGTTCGAACGTGGCGTCCGGCACCGCATCGCCACCGAAGCAATAGATGCGCACTGGCGGTGGGTTGCCGCCCTGCAACTCGGCGTGTTCGGCCAGTTGCAGCAAGTACGCCGGCGGGAAGCAGGCGACGCTGATGCGCTGACGGTGCAACACCGCCAGCGTCTGTTCGGCGGTCCACAAGGTGTTGTCACGCACCACCAGGGTCGAGCCGCTGATCAGCGCGGTGATCCAGCGTTCATGGGCACCGTCGAAGGCGAACGACATGAAATGCAGTTCGCGATTGGCCGGGTCCATTTCGTACAGCTCGGCAATCGCCTGCACGTGCATGCTCAACGGCCCGTGGGCCACGGCCACGCTTTTCGGTTTGCCGGTCGAGCCCGAGGTGTAAATCAGGTAGGCCAGTTGCTCGGCGTGTACGTTGTTTTGCGGCGCAGCCACCTCGACGTCGAGGCTCAAGCGATCCACGGCGACCATCGGCGTGCCCGGATTGAGTTGCGCTGTGTCACGCAAACGCTCCTGGGTCAGCAGCAAGCGCATGTCGCTGTCGGCCATCATGTAGCGCAGGCGTTCCTGCGGATATTGCGGGTCCAGCGGCACGTACGCGGCGCCGCACTTCATCACCGCCAGCAGCGAAACCACCAGTTCCAGCGAGCGTTCCATGAACACGCCAATCACGTCTTCGGCCTGCACGCCCTGCTCCAGCAGGTGCACCGCGAGTGCGTCGGAACGACGGTCCAGCTCGGCATAACTCAACTGTTCGGCGTCGCGGTCGGCGTAGCTGAGCACCAACGCAGTGTGCTCCGGTTGCAGCCGCGCTCGCTCGCGGATCAGCTCGTGCACCGGCCGTTCGTGGTCGTCGGCCAGCGTCGGCAGCTCGCCGTCCAGTTGCCGGCCTTGGTCCAGCGTCAGCAAACCGATCTCGCCGACGGCGCGCCCGGCGTTGTCGCACAGACGCTGCATCAGGCTTTCCATATGGCTGCGCAGCACTTCGACGGTGGCGAGGTCGAACTGATCGCACTGGTGCATGTACTCGATGCGCAACCCTTCATCGAGGCTGACCATCAAGTCCATCGCAAAGCTGGTCAGGCCGAAGTCGGAGACATCTTCGAAGCGCAGGGAATCGCCGTTCCACTCGCGCAACGTGCGGTCCACCGGCTGGTTTTCGAAAACGATGATGCTGTCGAACAGCGACTGCCCGCCCTGCCCGGCCCAGCGTTGAATGTCGCTGAGCGGGGTTTGCTGGAAGTCGCGGATATCCAGGTTGTAGGCCTGGATCTCGCGCAGCCAGTCACCGACGCTCGCCTCGGTCGGCACGCTGTTGACCACCGGCAAGGTGTTGATGAACAGCCCGAGCATGTTCTCCGAACCGTTGAGGGTTTCCGGTCGACCCGACACCGTGGCGCCGAACGTCACCGTGCGCTGGCCGGTATAACGCTGCAACAGCAGCAGCCACGCGGCTTGCACCAGGGTGTTGAGCGTGACTTGCTGTTGTTGGGCAAACGCCTGCAAACGCGCAGTCTGCTGCGCACTCAGGTGCGTATAGATCGCGTGATAACCCGCTTGCGGCGCCTTCACTGGCAATGCGCGGGCCAGGTGCGTGGCGCCTTCGAGGGCATTGAGTCTGGCTTTCCAGAACGCTTCGCTGGCCTCGGCGACTTGCTGGCCGAGCCAGTCGATGTAGTCGCGATACGCGGCCACCGGTTCCTGCGCATCGCCACTGTAATGACGCAGCACTTCACCGATCAGGCGCGACACACTCCAGCCGTCCATGAGGATGTGGTGGTAGGTCCAGATCAGGCGATAGCGGTCGTCTTCCAGACGCACCAGCAGCAGGCGCAACAACGGCGCACGATTCAGCGAGAAGCCACGTTCACGTTCATCGGTGGCCAATTGGCGCACACGCTCGGGCTGGTTATCCAGACCGCGCCAGTCCAGCTCGGTCAGCAGCGCCGGTGCGTTGCGCAGCACCACTTGCAGCGGCTCCTTGTCGCCCTCCCACAGGAACGCGGTGCGCAGGATCGCGTGACGCTGCGCGGCGTCGGCCCAGGCCTCGCGGAAACGCGGACCGTCAACGCCACGCACGCCCACTTCGATCTGGTTGACGTACAGCCCCGAGTCGCCGTCCTGCACCGAGTGGAACAGCATGCCCTGCTGCATCGGCGACAGTGGATAAACGTCGTCCACCTCGTCTGCCGTCAATGCCAGCGCCTGATATTGCGCTTCGCTCAGCTCGATCTTCAGCGCCGGCGCAGCCACTACCGGCGCGGCTTCCTCGGTCTCCACAGCCTGGGCGACGGTCGCCAGTTCAGCGATGGTCGGGTGGCTGAACACGTGTTTCGGCGAAATGCTCAGGCCGGCTTTGCGCGCACGGCTGACCGCCTGGATCGACACGATGGAGTCGCCGCCCAGCTCGAAGAAGTTGTCCTGAATCCCGACCGGCACTTCGAACAACGCCTGCCAGACTTCTTGCAGCGTCGCCTCCACGGCATTGCGCGGCGCGATGTATTCACGCACTTGCTGATCGGGTTGCGGCAAGGCGCGGCGATCGAGTTTGCCGTTCGGCGTCACCGGCAGTTGCTCCAGCAACATCACATGGCTCGGTTGCATGTGCTCGGGCAACGCGTTGCGCAGGTGCTGCTTCAGCCCATCGAGTGCCAGCGACTGGCCGACCACGTAAGCCACCAGTTGCTTGGATTTACCGACATCCAGCGCGATCACCACCGCCTCGCGCACCTGTGGATGTTCCAGCAGGCAGGCTTCGATTTCACCCAGTTCGATACGCAAGCCACGGATCTTCACTTGATGGTCGATGCGGCCGACGTATTCGATCACGCCGTCATCGCGGTAACGCGCCAGGTCGCCGGTGCGATACAGCCGCTCGCCCTGTGCGCCGAACGGGCTGGCAACAAAACGCTCGGCCGTCAGGTCCGGACGGCGATGGTAACCCCGCGCCAGACCGATGCCGCCCAAGTACAGCTCACCGACGCAGCCCGCCACTTGCGGTTGCAGGCTGTCGTCGAGAATGTAGGTCACCAGGTTGGCAATCGGGTAACCGATCGGCACGCTGATCAAGCCGTCATCGACGCACGTCCAGTGGGTCACGTCGATGGCCGCTTCGGTCGGCCCGTACAGATTGTACAAAGCAACGCCGGGCAGCACGCGGAACAGACTGTTCTGCAAATCCGCCGACAACGCTTCGCCGCTGCACATGATCTGCCGCAGGCTGGCGCAACGCTCAAAGCCTTCGCCCTGAACAAAGGCCTGCAACATCGACGGCACGAAATGCAGGGTGCTGACCTGATACTGCTCGATCAAACGCACCAGCTGCGCCGGGTCGCGATGGGCGCCCGGTTCGGCCACCGCAAGGCGCGCACCGACCATCAGCGGCCAGAAGAACTCCCACACCGACACGTCAAAACTGAACGGTGTCTTTTGCAGCACGGTGTCGCGACCGTCCAGCGGGTACGCGCCCTGCATCCACTCAATGCGGTTGTACAACGCATCGTGACGGTTGGCCGCGCCCTTCGGTTTACCGGTGGAACCGGAGGTGTAAATCATGTACGCCAGCGACTGCAACTCGACCACGCACGGCAGGTTTTCGTCGCTCAAGCCTTCGACCAGCTGAGCGCTGTCGTCCAGGCAGATCGCCGTGGTCCCGGCGGGAATCGGCAATTGCGCCAGCAGATGACGCTGGGTCAACAGCACGTGCACGCCGCTGTCCTCGAACATATGCTCCAGGCGCTCGCGCGGGTAATCCGGGTCCAGCGGCACGTAGGCGCCACCGGCCTTCATGATCGCGAGTAGACCGATCACCAGTTCCAGCGAACGCTCGGCGGCAATCCCCACCAGCACTTCGGCGCCGACACCTTGGGCGCGCAGGTAGTGCGCCAGTCGGTTGGCCTGCTGGTTGAGTTGGCGATACGTCAGGCTCTGACCAGCAAACACTAAAGCCTGGGCGTCCGGGGTTTTAAGCACCTGGGCTTCGAAGCACAGGTGGACCGGACGCACGTCGGGCCAGGTCACGGCGGTGTCGTTGAAGCCTTGCACTTGTTGCTCGGTCTGCGCAGCGTCGAGCAGGCTCAGGCGACCCAAGGCTAGTTGCGGCTCACGGACCATGGCATCGAGCAACGCCACCAGACGCTTGCTCAGGCCGTCGATGGCCTCGGCGGTAAACAGCGCGGTGTCGTAATTGAAACGCAGGTCCAGGCACTCGCCCAGCTCGGCGGCGATGGCCAGCGGGAAACTGGTTTGATCGTGATTGCTTATACCCGAGAACTTCAGCGCACTAGGATTACCGCCCTCCAGCGCCTCGGCGACCGGGTAGTTTTCGAACACCAGCAGCGTGTCGAACAATGCCTCGCCGGAGTGCCCGGCCCAACGCTGCACATCCGCCAGTGGCGTGTATTCGACATCGCGCAGTTTGAGATTGAGCGCCTGCACCTCGTCCACCCATTGACTGACCGTGCGCTCGGGATGCGGCGTGGCGATCACCGGCAAGGTGTTGATGAACAGGCCGACTTGCTGCTCGATCCCCTGCAACTCGCTCGGACGACCCGACACCGTGGCGCCGAACGCGACGGTGCGCTGGCCGGTGTAGCGCTGCAACAGCAACAGCCACGCCGCTTGCAGCAAGGTGTTCGGCGTCACGCGGGCCTGACGGGCAAACCCGCTCAGGCGTTCGGTGGCCGCCCGGTCCAGGCTCAGGTGAACGGTGCGATGACCGTCGCCCTGCCCTGCGACCGGTCCCGGCATCGCGCCGGCCAAACGTGTCGGCTCGTTGAACGCCTGCAACTGCTCCAGCCAGAACGCTTCGCACGCGGCACGATCACGCCCGCCCAGCCACGTCATGTAATCACGATAACGACCGCCGCTCGCCACCGGCATCACACCGGAGTAACGCTGCAACACTTCGCCGAACAGCTGCGAGGTGCTCCAGCCGTCCAGCAGAATGTGGTGGTTGGTGAAGATCAGGTGATGGGTGTCGTTCGCGGTCTGCACCAAGGTCAGGCGCAGCAACGGCGCGGCTGTCAGGTCGAAACCGCGCAGGCGATCGTCTTCGGCCAGACGTTCCAGGGCGTGTGCCTGATCCGCTTCATTGCGCCAGTCGAGCACGGTCACCGGCAACGTGGCGTTGGCCAGAATCACTTGCAGCGGCTGCGAGCCAAGGCTCTCGCTGAAGAACGCGGCGCGCAACACTTCATGGTTTTCCAGCGTCTGTTGCCAGGCGCTGCGGAACGCCTCGACGTCAATGCCCTGCACGTCCACGCGCATTTGCGGGATGTAGGCGCCGGCATCCGGGGCGAACAGGCTGTGGAACAACATGCCTTCCTGCATCGGCGACAGCGGGAAGATGTTTTCGATCTCATGCGCCGCCAGTGGCAGTGCATCGAGTTGCGCCTGATCGACGCGGACCAGCGGCACGTCACTCGGCGTCAGGCCACCGGCACCGCTGAGGCAATGTTCGATCAGTCGTTGCAGCTCAGCGGCATAGGCGTCGGCCAGGCGCTGCACGGTGTGCTCGGCAAACACGTCGCGGCTGAAGGTCCAGCTCAGGCGCAATTGCCCGGCGTACACCTGACCGTTAATGCTCAGGCCACGGTCCAGCTCGGCCGAAGCGCCCTGCTCGGCACCCCCGCTTTCACGGGCCGGGCGCCACGGTGCCTGCTCATCGAAACTGGCATCGAACTGGCCCATGTAGTTGAAGGTGACTTGCGGTTGCGGCAAATCCTCAAGACCGGCCTGCGCCAGATACCGCAGGATGCCGAAACCGATGCCTTTGTCCGGCACGGCGCGTAGCTGTTCCTTGACCGCCTTGATACTCCCGGCCAGATCACTGGCCGGGGTCAACTTGACCGGGAAAATCGAGGTGAACCAACCCACGGTGCGAGTCAGGTCGATGTCGTCGAACAGGTCTTCACGACCATGACCTTCCAGTTTGACCAGGGTCGATGGCTGGCCGGTCCAGTCGCCCAGCACCCGCGCCAACGCCGTCAGCAACAGGTCGTTGACCTGCGTGCGGTAAGCCGCTGGGGCGTCTTGCAGTAGTTGGCGGGTGAAGGTGCTGTCGAGCACGGTTTCCACGCTTACGGCGTGTTGGCTGGCGAAGCTGCCTTGAGGATTATCGGCGGGCAGGTCCACCACCACGTCGTGGTATTGGCGCTGCCAGTAAGCGGCCTGACTCGCCAGTTCGGGACTTTGCGCATGGGTTTGCAAACGCGCCGCCCACGCTTGATAGGCGCTGGATTTGGCCGGCAGGCGCACAGGTTGAGCCTGACGCGCCTGGTCGTAGGCTGTTTGCAAATCTTCGAGCAACAGACGCCAGGATACGCCGTCCACCGCCAAATGATGCACCACCAGCAGCAAGCGCTGACCGCCCGCGCCCATGTCCACCAGCAAGGCACGCAACAATGGGCCATCGTGCAAATTCAGGCTGGCCTGTGCGGCGTTGCAGTGTTCAAGCAATTCGTCGGCGTTCGCAGCCTGACGTTGCCACAGCAGTTCTGCGTTGTTCCAGTGCTCGGCCTGAGCCTGTTGCCACACGCCATTCACTTGACTCAATCGCAGGCGCAATGCGTCGTGATGTTCCAGCAACGCGGCCAATGCCTGTTGCAGGCACGCGCTGTCGAGCGGCTCGCGAAGTTCCAGCAGCACCGATTGGTTCCAGTGGTCCCGGGACTCGATGGCCTGCTCGAAAAACCAGTGCTGGATCGGTGTAAGCAGCACATCACCGCGCACCGGTCCCTGATCGATGACCAGACCGGCGCTGCGCTGCGCGACCTTCGCCAGACTCTGCACAGTCTGGTGTTGAAACAGGTCACGCGGGGTGATGCGAATGCCGGCCTGACGCGCACGGCTGACCACCTGAATCGAGATGATCGAGTCGCCGCCCAGTTCGAAGAAGTTGTCGTCGATCCCCACGCGCTCAAGCTTGAGCACGTCTTGCCAGATCGCCGCCAACTCGGCTTGCAGGTCGTCCACCGGCGCGGTGTAAACCTGTTGCGCCAGCGTAGCGTCAGGTTTGGGCAACGCATTGCGGTCGAGCTTGCCGTTGCTGGTCAGCGGCCACTGGTCGAGCTTGAGCAAATGCGCCGGCACCATGTAATCCGGCAGACCGGCCTGCAAATGTTCACGCAGCGCCTGACGCAAATCGGCGATGTCCTGGGTGACGGTGAACCAGGCGACCAGTTGCTGACTGCCATTGATCTCGGGCGCCAGCACCAGTGCTTGTTCGATGGCCGGGTGACTTTGCAGGCGGTCCTGGATTTCCCCCAGCTCAATGCGGAAGCCACGAATCTTCACTTGATGGTCGATGCGTCCGGCGTACTCGATGCTGCCATCGGCGCAATAGCGCGCCAGATCGCCGGTGCGATACAGGCGTGCACCCGCCTCGGCGGCGAACAGGTCCGGGACAAACCGCGTGGCGGTCAGATCGGCGCGCTGGTGATAACCCCGCGCCAGACCGGCACCGCCGACGTACAGCTCGCCGACGCAGCCCTTGGCCACCGGGTTCAGGCGTGGGTCGAGCACGTACCAGCGCAGGTCGGCAATCGGCTCGCCCAGCGGCGAGCTGTTGGCGCCGTCGAGGTCGGCGCGGGACAACGGCCGGTACGTCACGTGCACCGTGGTTTCGGTGATGCCGTACATGTTGATCAGCAACGGCTGCTGGTCGTCGAACGCGTCGTACCACGGACGCAGGCTCGCGACGTCCAGCGCCTCGCCGCCGAACACCACATAACGCAGGGCCATGCCCTGGGCATTGGCGCAAGCAAACGGCATCAGTTGACGGAACGCCGACGGGGTCTGGTTGAGCACCGTGACCCGTTCATCACACAGCAACCGGGCAAACTCTTCCGGGGAACGGCTGATGGCGTGCGGCACCACCACCAGCTTGCCGCCGTAGAACAACGCGCCAAAGATTTCCCAGACGGAGAAGTCAAAAGCGTAGGAATGGAACAGGCTCCAGACATCGTTCGCGTTGAAACCGAACCAGTGTTCGGTGGCGCTGAACAAGCGGGTCAGGTTGCTGTGCGGCAACAAGGTGCCTTTGGGTTTGCCGGTGGAACCGGAGGTGTAGATGACGTACGCCAGGTTTTCCGGGCAGGTCAGGTTCGGCAGGTTCTCGACGGACGCCTCATTCAGCCAGTCACTGGCGTGGTCGAGGCAAATCACTTCGATGCCTTCGGACAACGGCAGGCGCGGCAGCAGCGCGGAGTCGGTCAGCAGCAAGCGCGTGCCGCTGTCGGCCAGCATGTAGGCCAGACGATCCTGCGGGTATTCCGGGTCCAGCGGCACATAGGCGCCACCGGCCTTGAGGATCGCCAGCACGCTGACGATCATTTCCAGCGACCGCTCCAGCGCGATCCCGACCAACACGTCCGGCCCGACGCCGCGTTCGCGCAGACGCTGGGCGATGCGGTTGGCCTGTTCGTTCAGTTGCGCGTAGCTGAGGGTCGCGCCGTCGCAGGTCACCGCGATGTTGTGCGGGTGCGCGGCGGCCTGGGCTTCGATCAGTTGATGCGCGCACAGCGTGTTCGTGGCTTGCGAAGCGGCGCTGCGGTTCCAGTCCAGCAACGTGGCGTGCTGCTCGGTTGCGGCGAGCATGTTCAGGTCGGCCAAGGCGACCGAGCCATCAGCGCAAATCGCCTGCAACAGATTCAGCCAATGCTGGCCGAGACGCTCGATGGTCGAAGCGTCGAACAATTCGGTGGCATAGACGAACGAGGCGTGGATGCCGTCGTCGCTCTCCACGGTGTCGAGCATCAGCTCGAACTTGGTGGTCTTTTCGTCCCAGATCAGCGGCTCGACGCTCAGGCCCGGCAAGTCCCAGCGCTGTTCGCCGCCGGCATCACGCTGGTGGTTGAACATCACCTGGAACAAGGGCGTGTGGCTCAGGCTGCGCTCGACATCGAGCCCATCGACCAACTGTTCAAAAGGCAAATCCTGATGCGCCTGCGCGCCCAGTGCCGCCGCCTTGACCTCGGCCAGCAACTGCAAAAATGGCTGGTCGGCATGGGGTTGGGTACGCAGCACCTGGGTGTTGACGAAAAAGCCCAGCAGGTTTTCCACGTCCTGACGGGTACGGTTGGCAATCGGCACGCCGACGCGAATGTCCCGTTCGCCGCTGTAGCGATGCAACAGGGTTTGCAACGACGCCATCAACACCATGAACAGCGTGCAGCCTTCGCGACGGGCGAGATCTTTCAGAGCAGACGCCAGGGCCGCCGGCACGTTCAGCTCGACGCTGGCGCCCTGCTGGCTCGGGATCGCCGGGCGACGACGGTCGGCCGGCAGGTTCAGCGGTGGGTGCTCGCGACCCAGTTGTTCACGCCAGTAAGCAAGCTGACGCTCGGCCTCGCCGGCCTCCAGCCACAGGCGCTGCCAACGGGCGAAATCGGCGTACTGAATGCCCAACTCCGGCAGTTGCGGCGCTTGCCCGGCACTGAGTTGCGCGTAGAGCTGGGTGAATTCCTGCAACAGAATCGGCAGCGAACCGCCGTCGGTGACGATGTGATGGAACGTCAGCACCAGCACATGCTGCTGCGCGTCGAGGCGGATCAACCGGCACCGCATCAGCGGACCGTTCTGCAAATCGAATGGCTGCTCGGCGTTGAGGCCGACCTGGCGATGCAGTTCGGCCTCGTCGGCGGCGTTTGCCTCGACCAGCGGCGCGTCCATCTGCGGGTGGATTTTTTGCAGCACCTGCTGCTCATCGAACACGAAGGTGGTGCGCAGTACTTCATGACGCTGCACCAGCGCAGCGAGGGTTTGCGCCAGCGCGGCGCGGTTGAGTTCACCGCTCAGGCGAAAGGCACCGGTCAGGTTGTACGCGGTCGCCTGCGGCTGCATCTGCCACAAAAACCACAAGCGCTGCTGCGCGTACGACGCCGGCAGCGTGTCGACCGCCGGGTCCCTTGGCGGGATCGGCAGCAGCTCAAGGGTCAGGCCTTGCGCGTGCATCTTTTCTTGCAAGGCACGCCGTGCGTCCAGGCTCAAGCCGCAGAAACGCTGGGCCAGGGTCATCATTCTGTCCGGTGCAGCACTCATCGCGTGTGTTCCTCATCCACTTCGTCGAACAACGCTTCCAGCGCGTCTACATCGTTTTCTTTGTGTTCACTGTGCTGACGGAACTGCTCGATTTCCGCCGCCAGGCGCTCCAGGGTGTCGCCTTCGAAGAACAGCTTCAGCGGGATCGCCAGGTTCAGTTCTTCCTGAATCCGCGCCCGAATCCGCGTTGCCAACAGCGAGTGACCGCCGAGCTCGAAGAAGCTGTCGTGCACGCCGACCCGCTCCACGTGCAGCGCTTCGGCCCAGATCGCCGCCAGGACTTTTTCCAGATCGGTGCGCGGGGCGACGAAGGCACTGCGACGTACGTCGAGGTCGAGCAAGGCCTGGCGGTTGAGTTTGCCGTTGGGCATCAGCGGGAAACGTTCCAGCACCTGCAAGCGCGCAGGCTGCATGTGCTCCGGCAGCGCTTCGCTGAGGTGGCTGCGCAATTCGTTGAGGCGGATGTCGGCGGTGTCGGCCGGGGAAATCACGAAGCCCAGCAGTTGCGGACCGGTCGGCGTTTCACGGGCGATGACGGCGGCGTCTTCGATGCCGGGGGCGCTGCGCATGGCGGACTCGATCTCGCCCAACTCGATGCGGAAACCACGGATTTTCACTTGATGATCGACCCGCCCGAGGTACTCCAGCACACCATCGGCGCGGTAGCGCGCGAGGTCGCCGGTGCGGTACAGGCGTTGACCGGCCTGCTTCGCAAACAGATCGGGCACAAAACGTTCGGAGGTCAGCGTGGCACGCTTGAGGTAGCCGCGAGCAATGCCGGTGCCGCCGACATACAGCTCACCTTCGACGCCCACGGCCACTGGCATCAGGTCCGGGCCCAGCACATGAATGCGCATCCCCGGAATCGGCTGGCCAATCGGGATGGTGTCGTCATCCTGACCGAGCGGCAGTTCCCACGCCGAGCACCAGACCGTGCCTTCGGTCGGCCCGTATTCGTTGACCAGCGCCACCTGCGGCAAGGCCTCGCGATGTCGTGCGACCAGGGCGTTGCTGCACGCTTCGCCGGCCACGATCACACACGCCAGCGCCGGGTTTTCGAGGTGTTCGAGAATCTGCGCGTGGTAGGACGGCAAGGTCAGGTAGTGGGAAACCTCTTCACGCTGGATCAGCGCCGCCAGCAGCGCCGGGTCCTTGTAGCTGTCTTCGTCCGGCAGGCACAGGGTCGCGCCCTGCCCCAACGACCAGAAAACCCCGGCCACCGAGCTGTCGAAGGAGAACGACGAAAGCATCAGGAACGCGCGCAACGGCTGACGATAGAACGCGCTGCGTGCGAGGGTCGAGGCCACTGCGTTGGCGTGACTGATCATCACGCCCTTGGGTTTGCCCGTGGAGCCGGAGGTGTAAATCACGTAGGCCAGAGTGGCGCTGTCGCCCAGTGGGGCTGGCTGTTCCTGCGATGCGGACCAGACTTCGGCCTGCGCCATCAGCGAAATCACCCGCTCGCCGTGCAACGCTTCCGGCAGTGGCTGGCAGGCCAATACCTGGCGTGCAGCGGCGTCCTGCAACATGAACGCCAGACGCTCGATCGGGTAGTTCGGATCGAGTGGCAGGTAAGCGGCGCCGGCCTTGAGTGTGCCCAGCAGTGCAATAACAATTTCCAGCGAACGCTGACCGTAAACCGCGACGATTTCATCCGGCGCCACGCCTTGGGCGCGCAGGGTATTGGCGACCTGGTTGGAGCGTGCATCCAGTTCGGCGTAGCTCAGGCGTTGGCCATTGACGCTGACGGCGATGCGCTGCGGATGCAGGCGTGCCTGTTCGGTGAACAGGTCTTGCAGGTAGCGATGCGGCAGTACTTGCTCGACGGCCAGCGGGTTGAAGTTTTCGATCAAACGGGTCAGTTGCACCGCGTTGACCTGAGTGGCCTGGCCCAGGGTCAGCTCGGGCGAGGTCAGCAACTGGCGGCTGAATTCGACAAACTGTTCCAGCCACGCTGCCAGCATCGACTCGGGCACCGCGCCGGCCAGGCACGACAGCTGCAACTGTTCGCCTTGAATCCGCAGGCGCAGGACTTCCGGGTTGGCGTCGTCCACTTCGATGTTCACGTCGGCATCGGCCTGATACACCAGGCCATAACGCAGCGGCGTCGCGACTTCAGCGCTCAGTTCGAACTCGTTGAGGCAGTCGAGCCAGGACAGCGATTGCTCGACGTTGCCAGCAAACGAGGCCAGCGCTTGCGCCAGGGTTTCGTGGCTGCGGTGATCAAACGCTACTGGCAAACGGCGGGCGAAACGCCCCAGGGTCGCTTCGGTCTGCTCGGTGCGCCCCGCCACTTCCCAGCCCATCAGCAACTTTTCCTGATTGCCGATGCGCGCCACAAACGCGCTCCACAGCAACAACGCCGCGCGCTGCGCTTCGACGCCCTGAGCGGCGGCCAGCCGTTGCACATCAGCCAGCCATGCCCCGTCGTCGAGCGTCGCCTGATGGCGAGCCAACGTCACTTCAACAGCCTTTTCAAAAGGCAGACGATGGGCCTGCGCAAACTGCTGTTGCAGGTTGCGCCAGAACGCGGCGCCTTGATGGCCGATATCTTCTTCGCGCAGTTCTTCCTGCCACGCGGTGTAATCCAGGTACTGCAAGTCTTCCTGATTGTCGGCCAGTGTTTCGCCGCGCAACAGGCTCGCCAGCTCCGCCGACAGCACCCGCAGCGACGCTTCGTCGAGGCTGCTGGCCAGCGCCAGTAAGGTGACGAAATGCTGCCCGTCCGTGGTTTCCACTGACGCCACCACCAGCACCCGATCCGACGCCTCAGCCAGGGTTTCGCGGCTGCGACTCAGCGCTTCATCCAGCGAAGACACGCGCCCCAGCAACGCGACCGGCAACTCGTCGCACAGGCTCTGTACCGGCCATTTCATCCCCGGCAGTCGGCGATAGACCGTGCGCAGGGTTTCATGGCGCTGGCCCAGTTTATCCAGTGCCGCACGCAATGCCTGCGCCTCCACAGCCTGGTCAACCGGTACCGTCAGGGCGGCGAACAGCGGCTGTCCGCCCAGCTCCTGAGCGCGCAAATAAAAGGCCTGCTGAGCCGAAGTCTGGAAAACGTCTACCGAAGGTTCGAGGGCGGTGGTGTTCATGTCGAGGGTCCTTATTCCTGATCCAGGTCGGCGCTTTTCTGCGCGATGGCCATGGCCGTGAGGATTTTTCTGTAGCCAGTGAATTCGTTGCGCGCATGCACGCTGAGGATGTTGTCCAGCAGGACCACGTCGCCCTTCTCCCAGGCGAACTCGACCATCACGTCGCGATAGATGCCTTGCAGGTGGCGGATGACGTCGTCGGGGATGGCCGAGCCGTCGCCGAAGAAGGTGTTTTGCGGCAGGTCCAGCGGGCCGAATTCACGCAGCAGGTTGTCGCGGATGCTGTCCGGCAGGGTCAGCGCGTTGAAGAAGGTGCCGTGGTTGAACCAGATGCGCTCGCCCGTCAGCGGATGGCGCACGATGGCCGGGCCGTTTTGCCGGGTACGCAGGCGATTGCCCGATTTCCACTCGGCCTGAATGCCGATCTTCGCGCAGTAGGCTTCGACTTCGCCGCGATCTTCGCTCTGGAACACGGTCTGCCATGGCAGCCCCATGCCGTCGCCGTAGTTGCGCACGTACATGATGCGTTTACGCTGAAACTCCTCGCGCACGGCCGGGTCGATCCGCGCGAGGATTTCGCGGGTGTCGCCGAACGGTGTTTCGCCGCCGGTGGTCGAGGGCGTGTCGCAGTAGAAGTACAGGTGACGCGGGAACACCGGCGAATAGGAATGCTCGTTGTGCGGGAAGATTTTCTCCGCTGCCGGGTAATCGGTGGAGCTGTAGATCTTGAACTGACCGGTGATCTGGGTCCGTGGCGAGGCGCGGAACAGGTACTCCAGGGCGCCGTCGGAAATTGCCGCCACGCAGCGGTTGAATTCGGCGATGTCGGCCACCTGGAAGCCACGGAACAGAATCACCGCGTGATCAAGCAGCTTGCTTTCGATCAGGGCGCGATTCTCCGTCGCCCATTCCACCAGGCTCACACCAGGCACTGCCGGGCGGCACACCAGCGGCATGCTGGCACCGTCGAACATCGGCGCAAAACTCACCAGCCGGGTCGGGTCGGTGGACAGGCTCTTGCGCGCACCGCGGCCGATTTTGGGAATGGACTTGGTGGTTGAAACAGTCATAAACCCCTCCAGAAAATGATGACGGCGGCGCCCGGTTGGCGCCGCCGCAATGAATCAGTCCGCCGCACCTTGCGTTGCCGGCGTGCCGCGACGACGCTTGATCGCCATGGGCCCGCCCAGCAATGCCTTGCGCTGCTCGTTCAATCGCGCATCGGTACGGCGCTGCACCTCGGTGGCCAGTTCCAGCAGATCGCTGACCGTCAGCTCGTCGGCGCGCAACAACGCTTGCAGTACCGCCTCGATTTGTTCGAACAGGCTTTGCAGCGTGCTCGGCAAGTACTGCCCGGCGGGTGTTTCGAAACTCAGGTGAATGTGTTCGGCCTCGTTGTAGAACGCAGCGACCATGCCGATCTCGGCAGCTTGCCGGCCCGACGGGAAGTCCTCGACCAACAAGCCGTCCATGGAGGGCAAGCGACCGACGCCTTCCTGATAGATCAACTTGATGTCGAACAACGGCGAACGCCCGGCCCGACGCGGCAAGCGCAACGCTTCCACCAATCGCTCGAACGGCAAATCCTGATGGTCCGAAGCCTCCAGAACCGCACGGCGACAGGCTTGCAAAAGTTGCCCGGCAGCCTGGTCGGCATCGACCTCCACTTGCAGCACTAATTGGTTAACGAAGAAGCCGACCATTTGTTCAAGCTCAACTTGATTTCGGTTGGCGATATCGGTGCCGATGCGCACGCGGCTGACCTCGGTACGCTGACGCAACACCAGGGTGAAGCCGGCCAATAGCACCATGAACAGCGACAATCCACGCTGTTGGGCGAAGTCGCGCAACTGCTGACTCAAGGTCGCATTCAAGGTGAAATGTTGGCTGGCGCCTTCCTGCGCCTGACGCTGATCGCCGTCGCCCGGCAGCTCCAGCACGGCTTGCGGCTGACCGAGGCGCGCCTGCCAGTAATCGAGCTGACGTTGCAGCTCGCCGCCTTGCTCCAGCCACTGGCGCTGCCATTTGGCGAAGTCGGCGTATTGCACGCTGTGCTCCGGCAACTGCGCGACGCCGCCCCGGTTGAGGGTCGGGTACAGCGTGACGAATTCATTGATCAGAATCCGGAACGACCAGTCATCCGCCGCGATGTGGTGCACCGTCAGCAGCAGCACATGCTCCTGATCCGCAACCTGCAACACCCGCACCCGCAGCAACGGCCCGTTGCGCAGATCGAACGGCCGGGCGACTTCTTCACGGGCCAACTGCGCGGCTTCGACGTCCGGGGCCGGCAAATGCCGCAGGTCGCTGATGGCGAAATCCAGCGGCAGTTCGGCGTGTACCCGCTGCCAGGCCTGGCCGTCTTCCTCATAGAACGTGGTACGCAGCACGGCGTGGCGTTGCACCAGGGTTTCGAAGGTTTGCTGCAACGCTGACAGGTTCAACGCGCCGCGCAACCGCAAGGCGCCGGGCATGTTGTACATCGAGCTGTCGGGTTCGAGGTTCCACAGGAACCACAACCGCTGCTGGGCAAAGGACAGCGGCTGGCGTTCGCCGGAGTGGTCCGCCACCAGCGCCGGGCGTTCGCAGACATTGGCGGCGTGTCGCAGGCCTTGCACCTGAGCCGCGAAATCCTGCAGACGCGGGTGTTCGAACAGGCTGCGCAGACTCACCGACAGGCCCAGTCGCTGACGAATCTGCGAAACGATCTGCGTGGCCAGCAATGAATGACCGCCCAACTCGAAGAAGCTGTTTTCGCGATCGACACGGGCAGCTTGCAACACCTGTTGCCAGATCTGCGCCAGCTCGATTTCCAGCTCACCTTGCGGTGCGGTGCCAGCCACGGCTTCCCAGACTTCGGGTGCCGGCAGCGCCGCACGGTCGAGTTTGCCGTTGCGGTTGAGCGGCAATGCGCTCATCACCACCAGTTGCGCCGGGAGCATGTAGTCCGGCAGACGCTCGCCCAAAGCCTGGCGCACGGTCTCGGTGAGTTGACGCGAATCAGCGTTCGGCAACACCGGCACCACATAACCGATCAGTTGCTTGCCACCGACGCCTTCGTGCACCAGCACTGCGGCTTCGCTGATCATCGGCAAGCCTTGCAGGTGCGCTTCCAGTTCACCGAGTTCAACGCGGAAACCGCGAATTTTCACCTGATGGTCGATGCGTCCCAGGTATTCCAGCGCGCCGTCCTCGCGATACCGCGCCAGGTCGCCGCTACGGTACAAACGTGCGCCCGGCGTGGTGGAAAACGGATCGGCGATAAAGCGTTCGGCACTCAAACCCGGACGCTGGTGATAGTGCTGGGCAATGCCGGCATCGCCGCCGATGCACAACTCGCCCACGCAACCGGTTGGCAGCAGATGGCCTTCGGTGTCCAGCACGTACAACGCCCGACCGGGCAAGGCGCGGCCAATCGGCACGCCGATCAGGTTTTGCGTGTCGGCCAGGGTGCACAGGTGGGTGCTGGAAACCACCGTGGCTTCGGTCGGCCCATAGGTGTTGAGCAGACGTACGTCGCCGAGCCCGGCGGCATGCCAGAGTTTCAGGCCTTCCAGCGACATGGCTTCGCCGCCGACATGAACCTGCCGCAACCGACCTTTGTCGCGCTGAGGCTGCGCGGCCCATTCCTGAGCCAGCAAATACCAGTAGGCCGCCGGCAGGTCCGCCAGGGTCACGCCCTGTTCGATGATCTGTCGGTACAAGGTGTCGGTGTCCCACAACTCATCGCCGCGCAACACCAGCGCCGCACCCACGCACAGCGGCGGGTAGCATTGCTCGACAAAG
This sequence comes from Pseudomonas sp. GM60, assembly GCF_000282415.1. Lineage (NCBI taxonomy): Bacteria > Pseudomonadati > Pseudomonadota > Gammaproteobacteria > Pseudomonadales > Pseudomonadaceae > Pseudomonas > Pseudomonas sp. GM60. The sequence goes on along the minus strand of NZ_AKJI01000090.1, from coordinate 8,995 downwards.
CCGTCGAAGCTGAACGTGGCGAATTGCAGCACGCGGTCGTCGGCGCTGAGTTGCGAATAGTCCGCCGCAATCACGCAAAACTCGCGCAGTGCGGCATGGGCCAGGCACACGCCTTTCGGCCGCCCGGTGGAACCGGAGGTGTAAATCAGGTACGCGAGGTCTTCGGCACAGGCGAGGTTGACCGGGTTGGCCTTGGAATAGCCGGCCAGCGACGCCGTCGTCAGCGCCAGGCGCGGCAAGCCTTCGGGTAGCGCGACTTCGGTCAGCAGCTCCGGTTGCGCCAGCAGCAGGTCCATGCCGCTGTCTTCGATCATGTAGGCCAGGCGCTCGGCCGGGTAGTCCGGGTCCAGCGGCACATAACCGGCGCCGGACTTGAGGATGGCCATGAGGCTGACGATCATCTGCGCATTGCGCCGCACCGACAGGCCGACCCGCTGCCCCGGCGCCACGCCGTGTTCGCGCAGGCGATGGGCGAGCTGGTTGGCCTGGGCGTTGAGCTGTGCATAAGTCAGTCGCTCGTCGCCGACAATCACGGCCCATGCATCCGGCGTGCGGGCCGCTTGCTGCTCGAAACGCTGATGCGCCAACAGCGGACTGTCCAGCTGCGGCGCGGCGGGACGCGAGCCCAGCAGTACCTGTGCTTTTTGCTTCGCGTCCAACAGACTGACGGCGCCCAACACCTGCTGCGGCTGCGCAACGAATTGCTCCAGCACATGCAGCAGGTTCGCACTCAAACGCTCTATCTGCGCGGCGCTGAACAAGGCCCGGTCAAAACTGAATTCCAGACGCAGGCTAGCGCCGACTTCGATGCCGAGGGTCAGCGGGTAGCTGGTAATTTCGTGATTGCGCAATGCGCCGAAGGTCAGTCCCGCTGGCGCCCCTTGCTTCAGCGCTTCGGCCACCGGGAAGTTTTCGAACACCAGCAAACTGTCGAACAGCGCGTTGCCCTGCTGCCCGGCCCAGCCCTGGATGTCGTAGAGCGGCACATGCTCGAACTCGCGCAGGCTCAGGTTCAGCGCTTGCAGTTCATTGAGCCATTGGCTGACCGGTTGCGCGGACGACGGCGCGGCAATGATCGGCAAGGTGTTGATGAACAGGCCCAACTGTTGCTCGATACCCGGCAACGGTGCGGATCGCCCGGCAATCGTCGCGCCGAACGCCACGCACGATTGGCCGGTGTAGCGCTGCAACAGCAGGCCCCATGCGCCCTGCAACAAGGTGTTGAGGGTGATTTTCTGCTGCCGCGCGAACTCTGTCAGACGCTGTATCGCGGCGCTTTCGAGCGTCAGGTGATGCTCGCCCATCCCGCGCCCTTCGACCGGCGTCGGCAAGGCGTGCGCCAGCAAGGTCGGCGTTTCGAGTGCGGCCAGCGCCTGTTTCCAGAACTGTTCGCCCGCCGCCGGTGGCTGCTGCTGAATCCAGCCGAGGTAGTCGCGGTATTGCCCCAAAGGCTTGGCCAGTGTTTGCCCGGCGTAATGCTGAATCACCTCGCCGAGCAACTGCGCGTTGCTCCAGCCGTCCATGAGGATGTGATGACTGGTGTAGATCAGGTGCCAGGCGTCACCGCTCTGGCGCACCAGCATCAGCCGGAAAAGCGGCGCGGCACTGAGTTCGAAGCCACGGCTGCGCTCTTCGGCGGCCAGTGCATCGAGGTCGATATCGGCCGCCTCGATCACCTGCAATTGCAGGTCGATCTGGCGATGAATCACCTGATGTGCAGCTTCCAGGCCCAACCAGTGGAAGCTGCTGCGCAGAATGTCGTGACGGTTGATCGCCGCCTGCCACGCCCGGCCGAAGGCCGCCAGTTCCAGTCCCTGAATCTCCAGGCGCAGTTGGTTGATGTAGGCCTCGGCCTGCGGCTCATACAAGGTGTGGAACAGCATGCCCTGCTGCATCGGCGTCAACGGATAAATGTCCTCGATGGCCGGGGCTGCGACGGGCAAGGCGTCCAGCTGCGCCTGATTGATCCGTGCCAGCGGGAAGTCCGACGGCGTGACCTGGCCCGCCGGCGTGGCGCAGCAGTGTTCGATCAGTGCGGTGAGTTCTTCGGTGTAGGCGTCGGCCAGTTTTTGAACGGTGCTGTCGGCGAACATGTCGCGACTGAAGCCCCACTGCAGCGAGAGTTGACCGCCATAGACCTGGCTTTCCAGCGTCAGCCAGTTGGCCAGCGGCGCATCGTCACCCTGGGCCTGACCGGCGCTTTCCGCTGCGGGTACAAACAACGCGTCTTCATCGAACTGGCGGTCGAACTGGCCGAGGTAGTTGAAGGTGATCCGTGGTGTCGGCAACCCTTGCAACGCTTCACGCTGGGCCGGTTCACCGAGGTAACGCAGCATGCCATATCCCAGGCCTTTGTCGGGGATGGCGCGCAGTTGTTCCTTGATCGCCTTGATCGTGTTCGCCGTTTGCGCGTGAGGTTGCAGGCGCACCGGGAACAGGCTGGTGAACCAACCCACGGTGCGCGTCAGGTCGAGGTCGTCGAACAGGTCTTCACGGCCATGGCCTTCGAGCTGGATCAGCGTCGAATTGTGCCCGGTCCAACGGCAAATCACCCGCGCCAGCGCGGTCAACAGCAGGTCGTTGACCTGAGTGCGATAGGCCGCCGGCGCCGTTTGCAATAACTGCCGGGTCAACCCGGCGTCGAGCTTCGATTCGATTTTGTGGCCGTGGCGATGCTGCAGGCTGCCCAGCGGATTTTCACACGGCAGGTCGCGGGCATCGGCGTGTTGTGCCTGCCAGTAAGGCAGTTGTTGATCCAGCGTGCGGGCATGCGCTTGCAGGTGTCTGGCCCAGTGTTGATAAGCGCTGGTTTTGTTCGGCAACGTTGCGGCGCTGTCACCCGCCAATTGTGCATAGGCTTGCTGGAGGTCTTCGAGCAGCACCCGCCAGGACACGCCGTCCACCGCCAGATGGTGGACCGCCAGCAGCAGACGTTGCGAGCCATCGTCGAGACTGACCAGCAGCGCGCGCAGCAACGGCCCTTCGGCCAGATCGAGGCTGCGTTGTGCTTCGTCGCACAGGGCCGTCAACGCCTCGGTCGACGCCGCGTGACGCTGCCACAATCCGGCCGTTTCGACCTGTGGTCCATGAGACTGCTGCCAGCCATCGACACTCGCGGTAAACCGCAGGCGCAAGGCATCGTGATGGTTGATTACCGTCACCAGCGCGGCTTCCAGTGCTTGCGGGTTCAGCGCCTCGCGCGGCGTCAACAGCAAGGACTGGTTCCAGTGTTGCGGTTGCGCGATGGCCTGCTCAAAGAAGTAGTGTTGCGCCGGGGTCAGGATCACCTCACCGCTGACCGGCCCCTGGTCGATGGCACTGCGGTTGTCGAATGCCGACACCAGCGCCAGGCTGCGCACGGTCTGGTACTGAAACAGGTCGCGCGGGCTGAGACGGATGCCGGCCTGACGGGCGCGGCTGACCACTTGAATGGAGATGATCGAATCACCGCCCAGCTCGAAGAAGTTGTCTTCGAGGCCCACACGTTCCAGGCCCAGGACGTCCTGCCAGATCTGCGCCAATGCCATCTGCATCGCATCTTGCGGCGCGACGAACGCCTGTTGCGGCGCCGCGTCCGGTTGCGGCAGGGCCTTGCGGTCCAGTTTGCCGTTGGCGGTCACCGGCAAGGCATCGAGCGGCATCAGGTAGGTGGGCACCATGTATTCCGGCAGGCTATTGAGCAGCCAGCCCTTGAGGGTTTCCGGCCACTGCGGCTCGGCGTTTTCCAGCACCAGGTACGCCACCAGATGTTTGCCGCCCTGCACCAGGACCACCGCCTCGCGCACCAGCGGATGCTGCATCAGGCGGGTTTCGATTTCCCCCAGTTCGATACGCAGGCCGCGCAGTTTCACTTGATGGTCGAGGCGGCCGAGGTATTCAATCACCCCGTCGGCACGCTGGCGCACGCGGTCGCCGGTGCGGTACAGGCGTGCGCCGTCATGGAACGGGCACGGCACAAAGCGCTCGGCCGTCAGCCCCGGACGCCGGTGATAACTGCGCGCCAGGCCGGCGCCGCCCAGGTACAACTCCCCCGCCACGCCCGCCGGCACCGGCAGCAACTGCGCGTCCAGAACGTGGGTGCGCAGGTTGGCAATCGGCCGGCCGATGGGCACGCTGTCGGCGCCCTCGTCAACGCACGTCCAGTGGGTCACGTCGATGGCCGCTTCGGTCGGACCGTACAGATTGAACAATCCGGCGCCCGGCAGCTTGGCGAACACTTGAAGCTGGGCATCCAGCGGCAGGGCTTCGCCGCTGCACGCGATGCGCTTGAGGCTGGTGCAGGCTTCAACGCCCGGCTCGTGGATAAACGCCTGAAGCATCGACGGCACAAAGTGCAAGGTGCTGATGCCGAACTCGCCGATGAGGCCGATCAACCGCGCCGGCTCGCGATGCGCGCCCGGCGGCGCCACCACCAGACGAGCACCGGTCATCAACGGCCAGAAGAACTCCCAGACCGACACGTCGAAACTGAACGGGGTTTTCTGCAACACCGAGTCGCTGCCGTCCAGCCCGTACGCCTGTTGCATCCAGCACAAACGGTTGACCAGCGCCGCATGGCTGTTACCGGCGCCCTTGGGTTTGCCGGTGGAACCGGAGGTGTAAATCACATAGGCCAGGTTCAGCGGATTCACCGACACCTGCGGGCAATTTTCGCTGTAACCGGCCAGCCAGTCCTCGTCCTGATCCAGTGCGATGACCTTGATGCCCTCGGTCGGCAGCGTGCCAGCCAGGGCGCTTTGGGTCAGCAACACGCCAATCGCACTGTCTTCGATCATGTAGGCCAGGCGTTCCGCCGGGTATTCCGGATCGAGCGGCACGTAAGCGCCGCCAGCCTTGAGAATCGCCAACAGGCCGATGACCATTTCCAGCGAACGCTCGACGGCGATCCCCACCAGCACATCGGGACCGACACCCTGCTCGCGCAGGTAATGCGCCAACTGATTGGTGCGCGCATCGAGCTGTGCATAAGTCAGCTGTCGGTCGCCAAACACCAGCGCCGGCGCCTCGGGTGTGCGCAAGGCCTGGGCGTGGATCAGTTCATGAATGCATTGCTCGACGGGATAAGTTTCGGCGGTGCGGTTCCAGTCATGCACCAGCACCTGTTGTTCATCCGCCGCCAGCATCGGCAGCTCGCCGACCCGCTGATGTGTGTCGATCACCATTGCCTGCAACAGCCACGTCCAGTGCTGCGCCATGCGCGCGATGGTCGGCGCGTCGAACAGGTCGCTGGCGTAGGTCAGCGCGGCGTGCAGCTTGCCGCTCTTTTCATAGGTGTCGAGGGTCAGGTCGAACTGCGTGGTGCGCCCTTCCCACTCGATCGCGCCCAGCACCAGGCCGGACGCGGTACTGATGCTGGACATGTCCGCAACCTGCGGCTGGTGGTTGTACATCACTTGGAACAGCGGCGTGTGGCTGAGGCTGCGCTCCAGTTTCAGCGCTTCGACCAGACGCTCGAACGGCAAGTCCTGATGGGCCTGGGCACCGAGCGCAGTCTCCTTGATGGCACGCAGCAGATCGTCAACGCGGGTATGGCCATCGAGCTGGGTGCGCAGCACTTGGGTGTTGACGAAGAAGCCGATCAGGCCTTCGATTTCCGCTCGGTTGCGGTTGGCAATCGGCACGCCGACACGGATATCGGTCTGCCCGGTGTAGCGATGCAGCAACGCATTGAACGCCCCGAGCAACAGCATGAACAGGGTGATGTTGTGTTTCTGCGCGGTGGCGCGCAGTTGCTCGGCCAGTTGCGTGTCGACGGCGAACTCGTAGCGCGTGCCGCGATAGCTCGGCATCGCCGGGCGCGAGTGGTCGGTCGGCAGTTCGAGCACCGGGTGCTCATCGCCGAGTTGCGCTTGCCAGTAATCGAGTTGGCGCGCCTGCTCGCCCGCCTCCAGCCAGCGGCGTTGCCACAAGGCGTAGTCGCTGTACTGGATCGGCAGCGGCGCGAGTTGCGGTTGTGCACCGGCCTCGAAGGCGTCGTAGCAGCGGATGAATTCGTCGATCAGCACGTTCATCGACCAGCCGTCGGAGACGATGTGGTGCAGGGTCAGCAGCAGGACGTGTTCCTGCTCGGCGAGTTTGAGCAAGGTCACCCGCAGAAGCGGGCCGATGGACAGATCAAAAGGCAGCACCGATTGCTGTTCGGCCGCTTGGGCGACGGCACGTTCGCGCTCCGTTTCCGGCAAGGCGCTGAAGTCCACGTGTTTGATAATCAGCGGCGCGCTGGCCGGCACTTGCAGCAAGGTGTCGTCGGCCTGGCGCTGGAACACCGTGCGCAGGGTTTCGTGACGCTCCACGAGGCTGACGAAGGCTTGTTCCAGCGCCGACAGGTTCAACGCACCGGTCAAACGCACCGCGCCCGGCAGGTTGTAGGCGCCACTTTGCGCGTCCAGTTGCCAGAGAAACCACATGCGTTGCTGGGCATACGACAGCGCCTGGCGATCCTCGGCCTCGACGCCGGCAGGAATGGGGAAGCGGGCGAAATCAATGCCTTCCTTTTGCAGGGCCGCAAGGAACATCTGGCGCTTTTCCAGGGGCAACCCGATAAACCGGCGAGCAAGTTTCAAGGAGTCATCAGCATTCATTTCTAAGCATCCGGATCAGTGGCGGGAAGCACAAAGGCACGTCGTCCCTATAAAACGAATGCAGACCGGAAAAATTAGCGAATGAGAACTTGTAGGAGCGAGCCTGCTCGCGATGGTCGTCAACGATAACGCTGGCATCCTGACACCCCACGGCGCTCTCAAGTTTTTCGCGAGCAGGCTCGCTCCTACAGGGTATTGGGTCAGGCAGTCGCGGCCATGGCGTGCCGGCGATGGTGGACGTCGAGCTGGTCCTTGATCACGCGCAGCACCTTGGCTTCGTGCTCATGGATGAAGAAGTGACCGCCGGCCAGCATGTCCACGGAAAAGCTGCCGTGGGTTTCCTTGCTCCAGCCGATCAGCTGTTCGGTGGTTGCGCGATCCTCTTTGCCGCCGAGCACGTGCACCGGGCATTTCAGCAACGGACGCTGGATCGGCTCGAAACGGCCACACAGCAGGAAATCCGCGCGCAGGATCGGTAGCGTCAGGCTCATCAGTTCTTCATTGGCCAGCACCTCTTCGCTGGTGCCATTGAGGGTGCGCAGTTGCTCGATCAGCTCGGCATCGGTTTTCGGATCGGCGAAACCCTGATCGTAATCAGCCCGCATCGTCGGTGCAGCGGTGCCCGAGGCAAACAGCGCCACCGGTTCCGGGCAACCCAGCGAGCGCAAGGCATGGGCCATTTCACAGGCCAGCAACGCGCCAAGACTGTGACCGAACAGCGCGTACGGCGCCTTGAGCGTGGCTTTCTGTTCCTGGGCGAGTTGCAGCGCCAGGCGCCGCATGTCGGTGTGCAACGGTTCGCCGAACCGCGCGCCACGGCCCGGCAGTTCCACCGGCTGCAGCTTGAGCCACTCCGGCAGTTTGCGCCGCCAGCGGCTGTAAACCATGGCGCTCGCGCCTGAATAGGGCAGGCACAGCAATGTCAGCTGGGTCACCGGGCTTACCTCGAAAAGTTGTCTGCTAAGAGAACGGATGAGGTCCGCAGGGAATTAGTCATACAACCACCCTGTAGGAGTCGCCAACGATGACGCGTTCTTTCTGGATAAACGCGGCGTTCCGGCCTCCATCGCTGGCAAGCCAGCTCCTACAGGTAAAGCACTATTTCAAATGGCGATAGGTTGGGACCGCGGAACCGAGCACGACGGCCCCTGCCGCAATCGCTACCCAGAACCCGCTGCGCGCGCCAAACGCATCCACCAACCAACCCGAGCTGGCCGCGCCAATCGCCACGCCGATGCTCATCCCCGTCACCAGCCAGGTCAGGCCTTCGGTGAGTTTGGCCGGCGGCACGATGCGTTCCACCAACGCCATGGCGACAATCAGCGTCGGCGCAAAAGACAGACCCGCGACGAACACGGCCAGCGCCAACCCGACAATATTGGTCGCCAGCAGCAACGGCAACGTGGTCACCGCCGTCGCCACCCCGCCGTACAGAAACAGTCGCGGCAGCGGCACTTTCGAGCGCAACGCGCCGAACGCCAAACCGGCCAGGCATGAACCGATGGCATACACCGACAACACAATGCTCGCCGCCGCCGGTTGCCCTTGATGCTGGGCGAAGGCCACGCTGACCACATCCACCACGCCGACAATGGTGCCCATGGCGACCATCAACAGCATCAGCAACTGAATCTCGCTGGAACGAATGATCGAGCCCTGATGGTGTTCTTCATGGGGATGTATCGCCGGTTCGGTGTCCCGTTGCAGGACGAACGCCGTGACGCCAATCGCCAGCATCAGCAGTGCCGCCAACGGCCCTGCTTCGGGGAACACCACCACGCACAAGCCTACCGACAGCGGCGGCCCGACAATAAAACAGACTTCATCGAGCACCGACTCCAGGGCGTACGCGGTTTGCAGTTGCGGCTGGCCGCGATAGACCTCGGTCCAGCGCGCTCGCACCATCGCCGACATGCTCGGCATGCAACCGGCCAGCGCGGCAAACACAAACAGCGTCCATTGCGGCGCCTGCAAACGCGTGCACAACAACACCAGCAACAACGCGCCGCCACCGATCAGTGCCGACACCGGCAAAATCCGACGCTGCCCGAAACGGTCCACCAGCCGCGAAACCTGCGGCGCGCAAAACGCCGTGGCCAAGGCAAACGTCGCTGCCACCGCACCGGCCAATCCGTAGCCGCCCTGCAATTGCGAGAGCATGGTGATCAGGCCGATGCCGGTCATGGAAATCGGCATGCGCGCGATCATCCCGGCCAGCACAAAGGCTCGGCTGCCCGGGGCTTTGAACAGTTCGCGGTAGGGGTTGGCCATGGCTCGGCTCTCGACAAGGGCCTGCAAGTTGCCATAAGGCTGGTTGAGGGGAAAGCGGGTAATTGTTGGTTGAATGTGAAGGCCCCATCGCCGGCAAGCCGGCTCCTACAGTGAAACGCGGTCAACTGTAGGAGCCGGCTTGC